>DATKLH010000102.1:0-6236 GCA_035542515.1 Casimicrobiaceae bacterium | reverse complement strand
TGAACGCCGACGTCGATCAGTCGGCTCTGCACTTCGGGCGAGTCGATGATCTGACGCAGCCTGTCATGCAACAGCGCGACGACATCGCCAGGCGTGTTCTTCGGAACGAAAAAGCCGAACCAGGCTGTCAGGTCCAGGCGTGCGAGTGCGCCCGTCGCGAGCGTGGGCACGTTGGGCAGGGAAGCGACGGGATGCGTTCCCGCGATGCCCAGCGCCACGAGCTTGCCCGTCTTCACGTGACCGATCGCCGGCGGAATACCCGACGAATAGATGCTGACGTTGCCGGCCAGGACGTCGGCGACCGCTTGCGCGCCTCCCTTGTAGGGCACGCTCAGGAGCTTGATTCCGGCGAGCCGCTCGAGGAGTGCGCCCGCAATGTGAGCGGTGCTGCCCACACCCGCCGTTGCATACGAATAGGTGCCCGGGCTCGCCTTTGCCAACGCGATGAACTCGTCCATCGTCGCGGCCTTCACCGAGGGATTCGCCACGATGAGCTGGGGCAGGTACCCGGCGAGCGCGACCGGACGAAAGTCACGTTGCGTCTCATAGGTCGCGGACTTCACCAGATAGGGCGACACCACCATCTCGGTCGTGTTTCCCAGCAGGACGGTGTAACCGTCCGGAGGCGCGGTCGCGACAGCATGCGCGCCGATCATGCCGCCGCCGCCGGGCTTGTTTTCCACGACGACGGATACACCCATCTCCTTGCCGAGCTGAACGCTGACGATGCGTGCGATCACGTCGCCCGCGCCGCCTGGTCCATAAGGGACGATGAGCTTGATCGGACGAGATGGATACGGCTGCGCTGCGGCATCGCTGATCGCGGCCACGACGACGATGAGCACTGCCAAGCACGCAAGCGAACGGAGCTTCATGGTGGCCTCGACACGGTGGCGCCTTGCACATAATCTATACGAGATGCCATTGAATACGTGCATACCGCTTCTGGTATATAGGCAATGCGCCACACCGACCCCCGCAACCGTGAACGTCAGCGCGCGATCGATCGATACGAGATCGTGGTCAACAAGCTTCGCCCGCGCGACATGGAACTCGTGCTCGCCATTCACGCGCACAAATCCATTACCGCGGCGGCGCTCGAGCTCGGACTGACGCAGCCGGCAGCAAGCCGCGCGCTGCGCGACATCGAGCAGCTGCTGCGCGTTCATTTGTTCGATCGCGATCGTGCACGGGGAATGACCCTTACGGCCGCCGGCGAGCTGGTCCTGGTTCGAGCGCGCTCTCTACTGGCCGACTTTCGCTCGTTGACCGCGGAGCTCGACGCTTATCGCGCGGGTACCGGCGGGCGCCTGCGCCTGGGCATCATTCCATTCGTTTCCGGGCCGCTCATCGAGCGACTGATCGCCGAGCTCACCGGGCAACGGCAGCGCATGTGCGTGACCGTGACGGAAGGCGCGACGACCGCTTTGCTGGAGCAGTTGCGTCTGCAGAATCTCGACGCGGTCATCGGACGCTGCTCGACCGAACCGCTGCCCCCTGGCCTTATGCAGGAGACACTCGTGAGGCAGGATGGCTGTCTTCTCGCGCACGCGAAGAATCCGCTCGTCCGGAGCCAACGCATCAAGCTTGCCGACCTTGGCGCATTCCAGTGGCTGCTGCCGCCGGCTGGAACGCCGACGCGGACCGCCATCAACGCGGTCTTCGCCAGGGCGATGCTCTCGCCGCCGGTGGCGACGGTCGAGGCCTCGTCGACCAAGATCATCCACCTGGCGCTGCGCGTCAATCCGCGCATGCTGAGCATCGTTCCCTCCGACGCCGGAGACGATATTCAGAGGCTGGGCGGCGTGCGACGCCTTCCGTTTCCGGTGCCGCTGGAGATCCCACCCGTGGGTCTCATTTCAGCGGTGCGACATCGCGATACGCCACTGCTGCGTAATCTTCGCAACACCCTGCGCGAAATGGTTCGCGCGCGACACGACGATTGAGCAGGATGGCCGCGCAGCGCGCGGCACGTACGGCTAGTGCGTGTTCTGCAGCAGTCGCCGAATTTCTTCGAGCTCGCGGCGCAGCGCGCCTGGATCGAGTCGCTGCGGCGGCATCGCCTGTATGGTGGTGACGCTGCTGACCGCCGCACGAGCTGCGGCGCGCGGCTCGGCCGCTTCGCTATCGAGGCGGTGGCGTGCTCCGTTGATGGTGAAGCCTTGCTCGTAGAGCAGGTCCCGGATGCGCCGGATGAGCAGAACCTCGTGATGCTGGTAGTAGCGACGATTCCCGCGCCGCTTGACCGGCTTGAGCTGTGCGAACTCCTGCTCCCAATAGCGCAGCACGTGCGGTTTCACCGCACACAGCTCGCTCACCTCGCCAATCGTGAAATAACGCTTGGCGGGAATCGGCGGAAGCTCGAGGTTAACTCGGCTGGCTTCGGGCATGGTTGGCTGCTTCCACCATGGCTTTCAACTTCTGACTTGCATGAAAAGTCACCACACGGCGAGCGGTAATCGGAATTTCCTCGCCGGTCTTGGGGTTTCTTCCCGGACGTTGCGGCTTTTCGCGCAACTGGAAATTGCCGAAGCCGGACAGCTTCACGCTGCGCCCGTCCTCGAGTGCGATCCGGATCTCTTCGAAAAAGCGCTCGACCATGTCCTTGGCCTCGCGCTTGTTGAGACCGAGCTGCTCGAAGAGCAGATCGGCAAGTTCCGCCTTGGTGAGCGTCATGGAGACCCTTGGTCGAATTCTTAGGTGCGAAGCTCCGCGCCGAACCGATCCTTGAGCACGCCGTACAGCGTGGCCATCGCCTCCTCAATCTCGGCGTCGGTCAAAGTACGTTCAGTATCCTGCATAAGCACAAGAATCGCAAGGCTTTTCCTTCCGCCGCTCAGCGGTGGCCCGCGATAGACGTCGAAGGGTCGAATCGTGTCGACGAACGGCGGCCGCGCCGCGTGCAGCGCGTCGATCACCGCCTGGGTGGGAAGCGCATCGTCGACGATGACGGCCATATCGCGTCGCACGATCGGCTGCCGCGATACGGGTTTGCCCCGGGGAAGCCCGACCTGTTCCAGCGCGGCGGCGTCCAACTCGAACGCGATGGCCGCGCGCGGCAGCTCGAACGCACGTACGAGGCGCGGGTGCAGCTCGCCCAGCCAGCCGACCGTTCGTCCGTCGACGACGACATCCGACGACCGGCCAGGATGCAGCCACACGTGCGTCGCCGCGCGGGTCTCGATGTCGCGTGGGAACGCGAGCGCCTCCAGATCGCCTTTCACGTCGAAAAAGTCCACCGGTCGTGCCTCGGCGCCCCACTGTTCGGGCCAGGCATCGCCGAACGCGAGCCCGCCGATGCGAATCGGTTGATGCGTCGTGTCCGCGTGCAGGAACACGCGTCCGGTCTCGAATACGCGAACGCGTGTCGCCTTGCGATTGAGATTGGTCCGCAGCGTCTCGATCAATCCGGGCATCAGCGTGGTGCGCATGACATCGAGCTGCGCAGCGATCGGGTTGAGGACCTTGATCGGCGCAGCGGAAGGATCGATCGCTCGCTCGAGCTCGCTCGACACGAACGAAAACGTGATGACCTCCTGCCAATCGCGTCGAACCAGGCGCTGGCGCAGCGTGCCAAGACCCACGCGATCTTCGGGTGCAGGCAGCATGCGCTGCACGTGTGCCGACGGCGTCGACGGAATCGATTCGTAGCCGCGAATGCGCGCGACTTCCTCGATGAGATCTTCCTCGATCGCGAGATCGAAGCGATACGACGGCGGCGTCACGACGAAGCCTTCGCTTTCGCGCGTGTACGGCAATTGCAGGCGCTCGAGCACGGTCGCGATCTCGTCGGCGGACACATCGACGCCGAGGATCTTCGCGACACGCTGCGTGCGTACGCGTACCGGCGCGCGCGCGGGAAGTGGACCTTTCACATCGACCAGCGGCCCGGCGCGTCCGCCGCAGATCTGCTGGATCAGCGCTGTTGCGCGGTCCACGCCCACCGGACCGAGCTCGAAATCGACGCCGCGTTCGAAGCGGTACCCGGCGTCGCTCACAAAGCCGAGCCGGCGCATCTTGCCCTGGATCACGGCAGGCGCCCAGAACGCGCCTTCGAGGTAGACCGTCGTGGTATCGGTCGCGATGCCCGAGTGCTCGCCCCCCATGATGCCGGCCAGCCCGAGCGGCTTGCGCTCATCGCAAACCATGAGCAGGTCGCGGTCGAGATCGAGCACCTGCCCGTTGAGCAGCGTGAGCTTCTCGTCGGGACGCGCAAACCGCACGACGATGTCGCCTTCGAGCAGGCGATCGTCGTAGGCATGCAGCGGTTGCCCGACTTCGAGCATCACGTAGTTGGTGATGTCGACCACCGCGGAGATCGAACGGATGCCCGAGCGCTCGAGGCGTTCCTTCATCCATGCGGGCGTCGGAGCGTTGGGGTTGATACCTTCGATTACGCGCGCTGCGAAGCGCGGGCAGGCATCGAAATCCTCGATCTGCACGGCGCGTTCGAGCGGGGATGCCTCGCGAACGGCAGCCGGTGGCAGAGGCGCAAGCGGCGCGCCCGTGACGGCATGAACCTCGCGCGCGATACCGAGCAGCGACAGGCAGTCCGCGCGATTGGGCGTGAGCTTGAGCGTGATGAGCGTGTCGTCGAGCGCAAGCGCTTCGCGGAGGTTCGTCCCGGGCTTGAGGTCACCGTCGAGCACGAGCAGGCCGGACGCATCGTCCGACAGTCCGAGCTCTTTCGCGGAGCACAACATGCCGTGCGATTCGACACCGCGCACGCGTGCGCGCTTGATCGCGAGTCCGCCGGGGAGCTGCGCACCTTCGCGCGCGAGCGGCGCGGTCATGCCTGCGGCCGCATTGGGCGCACCGCACACGACGTTCAACAATGCGCCGCTGCCGTCGTCGACCTTGCACACGCGCAGGCGATCGGCATCGGGATGCCGATCCACCGTGTCGATGCGCGCGACAACGACATTGTCGAAGGGCGGCGCGGCGGGCGCAGTCTCCTCGACTTCGAGACCCGCCATGGTGAGCGAGTCGCATAGCTGAGCAGTGGTCAGCGGCGGATTGCACAGCGTGCGGAGCCAGCGTTCGGAGAATTTCATCGCATTCGAAGATCGGTATGAGGTCTTAGCTGCGAGGTGTGAGAGTGCCCAGGGGACGGGCGGCGGGAATGGGCAAGCTCACACCTCCACCGCCCAAACCGCCTTTTCTGTTGTTCACGCAAACTGCCTCAGGAACCGCAGATCGTTCTCGTAGAACAGCCGCAAGTCGTTCACTCCATACCGCAGCATCGCAAGCCGATCGGGTCCCATGCCGAACGCGAACCCCTGCCAGCGCTCCGGGTCGATGTTGACCGCGCGCAGCACGTTCGGATGCACCTGTCCGGCGCCGGCGATCTCGAGCCAGCCCTCGCCGAAGCTCATGTCGATCTCGGCCGAGGGCTCGGTGAACGGGAAGAACGAGGGGCGGAAGCGAACCTTCAGGTCGTCACGCTCGAAAAAGCTGCGCAGGAACTCGGTGAATACGCCCTTGAGATCCGCGAACGAGACGTCTTCGCCGACCCACAGTCCCTCGATCTGATGGAACATGGGCGAATGCGTCGCATCGCTGTCGACGCGATACACACGGCCCGGCGCGATGATCTTGATCGGCGGTGCGTGTGTTTCCATGTAGCGCACCTGGATCGGTGACGTATGGGTGCGCAGCACCAATCCGCCATCGACATAGAAGGTATCGTGCATCGAGCGCGCCGGATGATTCTCCGGCGTGTTGAGCGCGGTGAAATTGTGGAAGTCGTCCTCGACTTCCGGTCCATCCGCGACTTCGAAACCGAGCGAGCGGAAGAGCAGGGCGATGCGATCGAGCGTGCGCGTCAGCGGATGCAGGCCGCCGACGCTCGCGCCGCGGCCCGGCAACGAGACATCGAGCGCTTCGGATGCGAGCTGCGCGGCGAGTTTTTCGTCGGCCAGCGCGGCACGACGTGCGCTCAGCGCGGTTTCCACCGCAGCCTTGGCCTCGTTGATGCGCGCTCCGGCGGCCGGTCGCTCGCTCGGCGCGAGCTTGCCGAGCGATTTCATCTGCTCGGTCAGCAGGCCCGTTTTGCCGAGATACCGGGCCTTCGCGTTCTCCAGAGCGGCAGGGTCGGCGCACTGCAAGAAGTCGCTGCGGGCTTTGTCGACTAGTATGTTCAGATCATCCATACGCAACCCATAAGCTGTCACTCCCCATAAGCTGTCACTCAAGCCTTGCGCGCCAGGGCGCGCCGCGATGTCGCTTGCGACATT
>DATKLH010000101.1:0-7550 GCA_035542515.1 Casimicrobiaceae bacterium | reverse complement strand
GGCGAGTGCATGGCGGAAATCCTTGTTCCTGAGCAGTTTCGCGATCTCGGGATCACCCTCATAGGAGTTGCCGATGTGGATCGCCGCGTCCGATCCGTTGAGACCCGGGTCGAGGTGGACCGTGTAGTTACCCTTCTTGGCGTTCTCCAGGAAGACCGGCAGCTTGGCCAGACCCATGTGCCGTTCCTGGATGTCGTATTCGCCGGCGATCGCCCGCAGGTTCGCGACCTCGGTGTTCTCGGCCAGAGTCATCGTGATCCGGTCGATGTAGGGAAGCTGGTTACCGGCGGTGTCGACCGCCCAGAAGTAGGGGTTGCGCTCCATTGACCACGTCGGCGTGTTGATCGGGGACACCGTCCTCCACGGGGTCATCACCGGCAGCTCGGGGTTGAGCGCCCAGCTGTAGCGGTTCCTCAGCAGGGAGACCCAGTTGTCGAAGCCGAGGTCCTTGGCCTTCCTGTTCACTGCCTCCTCGGACGAGTACTTGGGGAGGAACTGCTTCAGGTAGTGTGCGGGTGCATAGGCGCCGCCCCAGTTCTGAAAGGCCCCGCGCGTGGCGAGCCCGGCTCCGATGCCCGTGCTTCCGGCGAGCTGATAGACGAAGAAGGCATACGGTTCGGGGAATTCGAAGGCGACGGTGTAGTCGTCGACCTTCCGCATCTTCCCGTCCTTCCCGTTGATCTGGAACTCGAAGAACGGCGTGGGGACGATGTTCTTGTTGAGATAGATGTCCTGGTACCAGAACATGAAATCGTCCGCCGTCAGGGGCTTGCCATCGGACCACTTTGCGCCCTTGCGAAGATAGATCGTCGTTGTCTTTCCGTCATCGCTCACCTTCCAATCGCGGGCAAGACTTGGGATGATCTTCGTGCCCGTGTAATCGAAGGTGAGGATCTTGTCGGCCGACACGATCCGGTTGCCGTTTTCGTGGTCGGCCGGCCCTGTGAACGCGCGCCGCCAGTTGCCGCCGTATTTTCCGATTTCGTGCAGCGGCTTCACGACGAAAAGCTGCGAAGGCTCGGGCAATCGCTTGTTGACCGGGGGCAGCTTTCCTGCTTTCACCTGCGCGGCAAGACTCGGGGCTTCGTTGAACGTTCTTGGAAATGCCTTGGCATCAACGATGATTTCCGGTCCCTCGAGCTTTCCGATCAGCGAAGCGCCGATCTTCGCGGGCTTCGATGCGTCTGCCGCCGGCGCCGGTTGCGCGGCCGCGCCCCCGGATCCCATCGCAAGACCAAGAAGTGCAAAACCTGCGACCACCAACAGCGCGCGCGTCGTTTTCATAGCAACCCTCCTCCTGTTGTTTGCTCCACCTCGGCAAGAGGCCACGGGCTGCTCGCGATTGATCCAGCTGCCCGATCTCGCAAGTCGCCCGCGCCGCCGACCATGGAGCCACGTACTGACTCCCATCGGGGCATTCTTGCGTCGTCGCCAGTGGTAAAGGTTGCCGCAGATCAAGGTCGCCTAAGGTGGACCGGCGAACGCCTCATCCGCGTCGAGCCGTCCGCGCAGTCTCTCGGTTCGCGTTGCCAGCCTTCGGCGATCGCATCGCCATGTATGGAATCGGCGGCCGCGGGTACCTGGTCAGACGGGTCGGCTCGGTCGATGGAGGAGACCCATCGCCTTACACGGCTCGCCACGCCTGCCTCGCCGGTAACCACATTGGCGCTGCAAACCGCATATCGTTAGCGCGACGGTACGCTGTGCCGACTCGGCCCGCCTGCGCAATCGTCGAACTCGGCGCGGGCAGCGGCGGGACGACGCGTGCCTGCTCGCTGCCATGCCTGCGTGCGCAACGCTTCTGGCGACCAAGGGCCCCGAAACGGCGGCCGTTGACGTGCAACCTGTTGGTAGCATGCACTGCCCGACGTGGGCAAACCGACGAAGGAGATCGTCGCGGACCTTCTCTTCAGGGCCGCTCGGGGACGCGGCACGCCGCCGCATTCTGGATCGCCTGTGGGTCGCGGGCGGCGGGGTGGAACAGCGCCGCCGACGAGACCGTCTTCGCAGCGACGGACGATCGGCCGTTGCGCGAGCGCTATCGCCGATAACGGGCGTTGATGGCCGAGGCGACGGGCATCTGAGGCACAATGGCGTCCGATCTCGAGTCGTCACTCAGCGGTCATTCCCAGCGCCGCCGGCTCGAGCCCCATGGCGAGACCGAGGAGCTGCGTCAGCAGCAGCGGCCGGATTGCACGCGGCAGCGGCGCGTCCGCGTCCTCGCTGTCGAAGCGCAGATGGCAGTGCGGGCACGCGGTGCAGATGGCTTGCGCGCCGGCCCCTTTGGCGTCATCCAGCTTGGCGCGTGCCATCCGGTGCGCAATGGTGGCGCTCGCGCCGCGAACGGGATCGCCGCAGCACTCGAGGCGCAGCGGCCAATCGACCGCCTCGGCGCCGGTCGCTTCGATCAGCGTCTCGAAGATTTTCGGGTTCATCGGGTCGTCGATGCCCGAGATGTCGCTTGGTCGCAGCGCGTGACAACCGTACTGCGCCGCGACGCGGATCCCACTGCGCGGCGAGCGCACGGCGGCCGCGACGACATCGACGCCGATCCTGCGCGCCAGGAACCAAAGCAGGTGCTCGACCGCCGTTCCCGGCGACGCGACGAGACCCTCCGCGGCCAGCGCGCGCTCGACGCGGCCGCGAACCTCGGGGTCCTTTTCGAGAAGGCGCGCGGCGAGCTTCAACGTGCCAAAGCCGCACGTGCACAGCGTCAGCACATCGACCCCTGCGCGGCCCGCCAGCGCAAGATTGCGCGCCGAGGCGAACACGAACGCGTCGCCGCTAATACTGCGCGAACGATATCCACAGCAGTCGAACGGAACGTCGACGAGGTCCACGCCGAGATGTCCGAGCACCGCACGCGCCGACACCTCGTAGGCCGGAAGGCGGGCAGGAATGCAACAGCCCACGAACAACGCGATCTTCACGGTGGCCCCTCGTGTTCCCGAACCGCGCCGAGCGCGCGAGGGGCCGCGGCGCGCAGCTCGAGCAGGATGTCGGCGAGGGGAATCCGCTCGGGACAGTGCTCCTGGCACTGGTAACAGCCGGCGCACGTGCGAACCATCCGGGAGCCGAGCGCAAGATCATCGCGTCCGAGCCGCAGCAGGTTCACCACCCTCTGCGGGGTGAAATCGGCGTATCCGCCCGTGCCGTGCGCGATGACGGGACAGACATCCGTGCACAACTGGCACTGGATGCAGCGCGCCAATGTCGTGCGGTCAGTGGCAAGCCGCAGTGGCGAGGGTTGCGCATGTGGAACTTGCGCGCGCATGGCCGTGGTCCACCCGAGAAGCGTAGGCGCCTGGATCCATTGATCGGGAGGGCCGATACCCGCGCCGGTGAAGTCACGCCGGCTTGCCTGCCAAAGGTCCGCGAGATCGAGTCCGACGGGGCAGGTCTGCGTGCAGCGCCCGCAATCGGTACACAGGAATGCGCCTTCAGCCACCTGCGAGGCGTATCGGCGGCCCTGCTCATCCATATTGTCGAACGACCGCAGGCCTCGGCGTGCGACGTCGCCGAGGATTTCCAACTTGCGCGAGGGCAGCGCAGCGTCGTTGCGCAACCACCGCGACAGCGGCGCGACGGAGCACGTCGTGTCGCAGATGCGGCAGTGGACGCACGCGTCGAGTGCGACCGCGCGCTGCGCGGCAAGGAACGCAGCGGACGGCGCATGTTCGGGCAACGACGGGTTTCGCGCGACCGCATCGAGCAGCAGCGCGAAGGGTGACGCGATGGCGTGCAAGAACCGCGTGAATGGCAGGCTCGCGAGCGCCGCGATGCACGCGAGCGCGTGCACGTACAGAAGCCAGGCGCCGGCGTCGGCCGCATCCAGCGCGCGTGCGAGCGGAGCGAACACTCGCGACAGCGGCCAGGAGACGAATGCGGACGCCGGGCTCGCGTGGCACGATGCACATGCTTCGTCGTGCAGCGCGCGCCCCTGCGCAGCCGATGTCGCATCGCGCCCTGTGTCCGTATGCTCGAATGGGATCCCGAATTCACGTCCCCACCAGGCGCGAAGCATGGCCCGCTGATCGGGATCGGCGCCCGCGGCATACACGTCGGCCATGCGCTCGAATGCGGCCGACGACGCGATCTTCTGCGCTTCGAGCAGGAAACCGCTCACGAGCATGAGGACGAGTAGCGCGATGAACGTCGTCTCGCCCGCCGATCGCTTTGGGCTCCCGGCCGTCGACGTCGGACGCCGGGCGAAGGCGAGGAACAGCACACCTGCGAGCGCCGCCGCCCCGAAAAAGTCGCGCAAGAACAACCATGGGTCGAGCGTGGGTTGGTAACCGGGCAAGAACCGCGACGCGAGGACCGGCGCAAGCGCGTGCACCAGCAGCAGCCACATGAAACCGGCGAGCAGAACGTGGTGCGCGATCGCGCGCGTCCGCGCGCGCCGGAAAAGTCTTCGCAGAAACAGCGCATCGAGTGCGAAGGCACCGAGGACGCGCAAAGCGCGCCGACCGACGGCCGCAGACGCGGCCGTTCTCGCGATCGCGGTGAGACGCGACAGCGGACCGGCGCTGCGTGCGTCGGGACCGATGTCCGTTTGCAGCCAGCGCCAGGCGCGCCATGCCACTCCCAACGTAAACACGATGAGCGACGCGTCGAGGGCCACGGTGAGGATCGCAGACGACATCGCGCCTCCTAGCGCTCCACGCTCGCGCCCAGTGCGCGCGCCGCTGCGCGCGTTGCCGCCCATGCCGTCGCAATCGCGAGGCCCGCGCCACACTTCGCGCGCATCCAGTCCTGCCTCGCGAGAAGCGACCCGGCGGCGAAGAGCCGGGGCGAAGCGACATCGCCGCCTGCGCCAAGCGGCCGCCATGCGAGATCCGTGCGCACGCCCGCACGGTTGATCGGATGTCCTGACGGGTCGAGAAAGTCGTCGCGCTGCCATGCGTCGCGCGAACCGGGCTGCTCGACCGCGAGATCGAGGATCGGCTCGCGCACGCGATCGCGTCCCGCGACAAGTCCGCCTCCCGCGAATCGCCCGGTCGCGAGAATCACGGCTTTGACAGCGACGCGCTCGGATTGCGCGCCGCCGCCGTCAGCGAAGTCGAGCGTCGCGCCATCGGCGCCGAAAGCGATCGACCGAACGATCGCCCGGTGATGCCTTTGCACGCCGCGAGTCGTAACGGCTGTCTCGAGCGCCATACGCAGGCGCATGCCGGGTACCGAGATCGGCATCATCGGGATCTCGAAGACGGGCACGCCGAGCTCGCGCTCGAACTCAGCGTGGGTCTCGGCCGCGCGCGAAATGCCGAGGATCGCCGGAACGCCGACCGCTTCTGCGCCACGCAGTAGCGGCCTTATGATGCGAATGGTGCGCTCGCACGCGTCGCGTTCGTCGAGCGCCCGCGCAAGGTGCAACGCGTGAAGCTCGGGTGCCGTCTCGAGCCCCGGAAAGGCGACGCAGGCCTCGCGCAGCCCCGGCCAGTACGCGCTCAGCGCTTGCACGAACTGGTGCGCGCTGAACTCGCGCAGCCCGCGGAATCCGACCACCAGGCAGGGCCGCGTCTCGTGGAGTGCGGTCACGCCCGGCGTCATGGACCGCGGTACCCCAAACGTGGTCTTGATCGTGCCGATCGCCGTCGCGACGTTCCGATTCGCGTCGCCGAGTTCGCTGTACGGTAAGCGTGCGCAAGCGAGCGCCGCGACGAACGTCGCGAGCGCGGTACGGATCGACGCCGGGTCAACGCGCGCGAGCGGGTGATCGGGCTCATCGTGCCCGAGCGCCGCGAGCGCTTCGAACGGCGATCGCCACATGCGACGATCGCCGACCGGGTGCACGCCGAGCAGGTCGAGTAGACCGCTCCCGAACGCGAGGCTGCTGCTGTTGCCAAGCTCAATGCACGAAAGCCCGCGCTCGGCGGCGAAAAGCGATGCTGCCATGCCGGCCATCCCCGCGCCCACCACCGCGACGTCGCACCGCTTCGTTGTCATGGCGGCAGGACCTTCGACGTGTGCGTATCGGCCGGGCTGAGAACCTCTTCGCCGAAGACGCCGCAGTGAATCGCCTCGGCGAGTTCGGCCTGGGCGAGTTGCGCTCCCCAGAGGACCGCCCGCTGGTTGCTCCACCTTTCGGCGATGAAGTCGCGGATCTCGGACAAGCCGCGCGTCGCGTCGAAGTCCTCGCGGCGGCACAGGTGAGCAGCTGCACGCACCGCGCAGAATGTGCCCTGGCAGGGGCCCTTGCCGAGGCGGCTGCGCAGGCCGACGTCGACCAGCGACGGCGGCTCTCCGCCAGTGCGCAGCGCGTCGCAGATCGCGTCGATTGCGCTCGCGGGTGTCATCTCGCATTCGCAAAGCAGCGGATCCGACGTCACGCCCGACTGCACCCACGCGGCAGGACCCCCGCCGGGCTCCGTCCACGCGCAGTCGCCGGTCGGCGGAATCGATGTCGTCGAGGTGAGGCATGGCCGATCGACCCCGAGGCGGCGGCAAACGAGGTCGGCGGTGCGCTCCGCCATGAGCCGACAGGTCGTGAGCTTGCCTCCCGTGATTGTCGCGAAGTTGTCGAGGCCGTCGGCCTCATGGTCGAAAAGCGCGAACCCGCGCGAGATCGCGCGCGCATCGGCGGAGCCCGCGCCGACCAGCGGGCGCACGCCGGCGAACGCGCGGACGTAGCGCATCGTCGCCAGCGCTGGCACCATTCGCGCCGATTCCTCGATGATCAGCTCCGCGTCGGCGACGCTGGCGTGGATGCCTTCAGGCGCGTCGACCGACGTCGACGTGGTGCCGACGATCGATACGGTGCCCCCCGGCATCACGATATCGCCGTTGCCCGGGCGTCGCAGCCGGTTCAGCACCCGCGTTGCGACGCGCGCGTGCGTGACGAGCAGCGCGCCCTTCGAGTAGGTCATCGCAATCGGAGCGCCCGCGAGCGCGGCGACGTTTCGCGCCCACGCACCGGCGGCATTGACCACATGTGTCGCCTCGATGTGCACTGGGGTCGCACCGTCGTCGGTGCGGACGCGCGCAGCGCGGAGCCGCCGGCCCTCACGCTCGAACGCCTCGACACGCGCGCGGCGGATCAGACGTGCGCCGAGTCGCTGCGCGTGCGCCATCGTCTCGAGCGAAAAGCGGAACGGATCGATGGACGCGTCGGGTACCTCGAACACCGCAATCGCGTCCTGCGAGATCGACGGCTCGCGCGCGCGCGCCTCGCCGATGTCCACCGCACGCACGGCGATCCCGGCGCGCTCGCAGCGCGACGGGAAGTCGGCCACGTAGCGCTCATCGTCGCCCGCGAGCGCGACGAAATAGCCGTTGGTGTCCTCGATCGCCTGCGCGGCGATGCGCCTCAGGACCGTACCTTCGACACGGCACTCCCGGGCTACGTCGAGGTCGCCAGCAACGTAACGCGCGCCGCTGTGCAGCAGCCCGTGGTTGCGGCCCGATGCGCCTGCATTGACGTCGTCCTTCTCAACGACGATCGATTCCACGCCCCGCAATGCGAGATCGCGCGCCAGCGAAGTTCCGGTCGCCCCGGCGCCGATGATCAAGACCTGCGTCCGGATCGACCGTGGCAAGCTCAAGGCGCG
>DATKLH010000100.1:0-8008 GCA_035542515.1 Casimicrobiaceae bacterium | reverse complement strand
TGGCGAAGCCCTCGCGCAGGCCGCGCAAGAGGCCGACACGCGTGCAGGCGTGCTCGCCGTCGCGCCAGGCGCGCTCGATGGCGCGCTGCCCGCTCCGCCATGCGTGCAATACCTGCGCGATCGCTCCGAGGCGCAACCCACGCTCGGACGCTGGGGCGCGACCATCTGAACGGGCCTCCCGCGCTGCGCCACCGCAGCGAGGCCTCGCACCTCCTGCGCGGTGGGCAAGTTGGCCGCCTCGGAGGCCCGGACGCTTGGTCGCGCACCGACACGCAAGCGTGTACGATGTGGCGATCCAACCGGGAGCGCCAACCGGCGACCGAAGCGATTCGGCTGCGGACGCGACGGCGTGCGAGGTCACTCGTGAAGCACTCTCACGACACCGCGCCTGCGAGCGCAGTTGCAGCGACCAGGCTGAGCGTCGACAGCGTCGGCTACCTGGTCGACCGTCACGGTGACGGGCGTGTGCACAGCGCTTTTCGCAACGCCTGCAACGTGGTCTTCGGCGATGTCATCGCTACCGTGGTCACGGCAGGCGCCGGCGATGGACCCACGCTGTTGCGTCTGGAGTATTCGTCGACGGTGGACTTGCGTGCGCACTTCCATCCCGGGGAACGCTGCGTGCTCGAATGCGGCCTCGCGCGCTTCCGGCACACGATCGTCGACTGGTCGCAGGCACGCACCTGGCGCGCACCTGTCGCACGACCGCGTCTGGACGACGCGCATATCCGCGGAAATGTAGCCCTCGCGCGTAGCTCCGAAGCCATTTGTCGCGCGCAACGTCCAAGCATCATCGCCACCCTTGCGCAGCCGGTGGTCCGCGAGCTGGAAGAAGCCGCCCGGCATTGCGATGCCGCGGCCGCAATGCCGCATCTCGCTCGATTGATCGGGTGGGGTGAAGGCCTCACGCCGGCCGGCGACGACTTCATCGTAGGCTGGCTCGCCGGATTGCGGGCATTGGCGGGATCCGCCATGCGTCGCGCTGCGTTCATCGAACGCATCGGCGATCGAATCCGCGCCGGCCTGGACGCCACGACAACGTTGTCGGCGCACATGCTCCGCCTCGCGAGCGGCGGCCATTTCGTCGATCACCTGCACGCGTTGCGAGCCGAGCTCCTCGGAGCGCCGTCCGCGTCGTCGCTTCTCGATGCGCTGGATCGCGCGCTCGCGGTCGGCGCCTCTTCGGGCGCGGACACCGTGTCGGGCCTGCTGAGCGCCTTCGACGCCTGGCTGGTTCATCCCTCGCAGCAGTCGCGCCCGTCGTGAGCTCGACCAGCGTCGCGTTTCGCGTCTTTCGCCATCTTTACCGCGACTCGGTGGCGCTCATGCAGCTGGCCGCGGCATTGCGTGCGATCCCCGGCATCACACAAGCCTCGTGCACCATGGCGACGCCGGCGAACCTCGAGCAGCTTCGGGTCGCGGATCTCGCGATCGATGTCGCTGCCGATCCCTCCGACCTGCTCGTCGTGGTGCGCGGCGATCCGAGCGCCTGCGAACACGCGCTCGAGCACGCGCGCGCGTCGCTGGAAGCGCAGCCGCAAAGCGAAAGCGACGAGGGCGCACCGTTTCGCACGCCGATCACCAGCATCACGGCAGCGCTCGATCACGGTCCGCGTGCCGATCTGGCGCTGATCTCGGTGCCTGGCGATTACGCAGCGGCCGAAGCGCTCAAGGCGCTCGCGTGCGGCCTGGACGCGATGATCTTTTCCGACAACGTCCCGATCGCCGAGGAGCGCGCGATCAAGGCCTATGCGCGCAGCCACGGCCGGCTCGTCATGGGCCCCGATTGCGGCACTGCGATCATCAATGGCATTCCGCTCGGCTTCGCCAACGTCGTGCGACGCGGCGCTATCGGACTGGTTGCTGCATCGGGAACGGGACTGCAGGAGGTCACCTGTCGCATCCACAACCTCGGGCTGGGCGTGAGCCAGGCGATCGGCACCGGCGGTCGCGACCTGCACGAGGAGATTGGCGGCCTGACGATGCTCCAGGCACTCGAGGCACTCGCCGAGGACGACCAGACATGCGTCATCGTGCTCATCTCGAAGCCACCTGCTCCTGCGGTCGCGCAGCGCGTGTTGCGTGCCGCGAGCCTGTGTGGCAAGCCGGTCGTGGTCCACTTTCTCGGCGCTGCCGCGACGCTTCATGAACGCCACGTTCACAACGCGCAGTCGTTGCGTCACGCGGCCGACGTTGCGGTGGAGCTGGCGCGCGGACGCCCTGCGCCGACCGCAAGCGAGATCGCAGTCGATCGCGCGTGGCTCGACGACCATGCGGGTCGGGTGAGCCCGACGCAGCGTTACGCACGCGGCCTGTTCACCGGCGGCACGTTCTGCTACGAGGCGCAGCTCCTGTTCCTCGCGCAGGGCTTGCGCTGTCGATCCAACACGCCGGCGCACGGCGCCTCCGAGCTGCACGAAACACTCGACGGTAATCTGTTCGTGGACCTCGGCGACGACGAGTTCACGCGCGGCCGTCCCCATCCGATGATCGATCCGTCGCTGCGCAACCAATGGGTGCGCGCGGCCGGGGACGACGCTGGCATTGCCGTGCTGCTCGTGGATCTGGTGCTGGGGTACGGTGCGCATCCCGACCCAGCACGCGATCTCGTGCAGGCGCTGGGCGATGCGCAGCGACGCGCGCACGAGCACGGACGCTCGATCACCTTCATCGGCCATGTCTGCGGCACCGACGGCGATCTGCAGGACAAGAGCCGGCAGGTCGCTGCGCTGCGCGGCGCGGGCGTGTCGATCGCGGATTCCAACGCGCATGCCGCTGCGCTTGCCGCCGCATTGGTGCGCCAATTGACCATGGCATGAAGCGATGAGCCAACGCTTCAAGGATTCGCTTGGCATCGTCAACGTGGGATTGCGCTCGTTCCACGACAACGTCGTCGCGGCGGGCGGTCGAAGCGTGCACGTCGACTGGCAGCCGCCGGCGCTCGGCGATCGGGCTGCCGGATGGGCGCTCGCGACGCTGGTCAATCACCCGCGCGTGGAGCAAGGCAATGCACTCGCGTTGCGTCGCTTTCTCGATGCGCAACCGGTGCTTCGCGAGGTCTGCAGCGCGCGCGATTTCGTAGCCGGCATGGCGCAGGGGCGCCGCCTCATCCTGCACGCCGGTCCGCCCATCGCGTGGGAGGCGATGTGCGGACCGATGCGCGGCGCCGTGCTCGGCGCCGTGGTATTCGAAGGATGGGCCCGATCGATCGACGAAGCCGCGCGGGTGATCGAGTCCAGGGCAGTCGAGCTCGCGCCCTGCCACGACCATCGCGCGGTCGGGCCGATGGCCGGCGTGATCAGTCCGTCGATGCCCGTGTGGGTGGTCGAGAACACCGCCGGCGGCAACCGCGCTTGCAGCAATTTCAACGAGGGCCTCGGCAAGGTGCTTCGTTTCGGAGCGCACGACTCGAACGTGATCGATCGCCTGCGCTGGATGGCGAGCGAGCTTGCGCCCGCCATGCAGGCGGCGCTGTCGCGCTGCGGTGGCATCGAGCTCAAGGGACTGATCGCGCAAGCGCTGAACATGGGCGACGAGGTCCACAACCGCAATGCCGCCGCGACCTCGCTGCTGTTCAAGCAGCTCGCGCCCGCGCTGATGCAAGGCGAAATCGCAACCCATCGCGCGGCGACAGCATTGAGCTTCATCGCGGACAACGACCACTTCTTCCTGAACGTCTCGATGGCGGCGTGCAAGGCGATGCTCGACGCGGCGAGCGAGGTGCCGGACAGCTCGATGGTGGTGGCGATGGCGCGCAACGGCGTGAACTTCGGCGTACGCCTCGCCGGCACCGGATCGCATTGGTTCGAGGCGCGCGCCAATCCGGTCGACGGGTTGTACTTCCCGGGCTATTCGCTCGACGATGCGGCCGCCGACCTCGGCGATTCCTCGATCACTGAGACCGCGGGCCTCGGGGGATTCGCCATGGCTGCGGCACCGGCGATCGTGCGCTTCGTCGGCGGCCACGCGCGCGATGCGATCGCTCACAGCCTGCGCATGCGCTCGATCACGCTGGGAGCCAATCCGTCGTTCACGTTGCCCACGCTCGATTTCGCGCCCGTTGCGGCGGGCATCGATGCGCGCAAGGTCGTCGACAGCGGCATCCTGCCGATCATCAACAGCGGCATCGCGCACCGCGAAAGCGGCGTGGGTCAGATCGGCGCAGGCGTCACGACGGCACCGCTTGGGTGTTTCGTGCAGGCGGTGGAGGAGCTTGCGCGCCGCATTCCCTTCGAGGCCGCATTGCCATGAGCCGGCCGCTCGCAGTGGTCGCCGTGGGCGGCAACGCATTGATCCGCGACAGCGCACACACTTCGCTGCACGATCAGTACGATGCGGTTTGCGCCACCGCCCCGCACATCGTCGACATGGTCGAGGCCGGGTGGAACGTGGTTCTCACGCACGGCAATGGACCGCAGGTCGGATTCATCCTGCGGCGTTCCGAGATCGCCGATGGACAAGTGCCGACCGTGCCGGTCCGTTACGCGGTGGGTGACACGCAGGGCGCGATCGGTTTCATGTTCCAGAATGCGCTGGGCAACGCGCTGTGCGAGCGCGGCCTGCAAACGCCGGTGGTCGCCGTGGTCACGCAGACCGTGGTCGACCGTGCCGATCCGGCGTTCGAGCAGCCCGACAAGCCGATCGGATCGTTCATGACCCAAGCGCTGGCGCAGCAGTTCGCGCGCGAGCTCGGCTGGAGCGTGATGCAGGACGGTCCGCGGGGATGGCGTCGATGCATCGCCTCGCCGCAGCCGCTGCGCATCGTCGAGGCGCCGCTGATCGCACCGCTCGTGCAGGCCGGCACGCTGGTCATCGCGTGCGGTGGCGGCGGCATCGCGGTGGAGCAGACCTCCGACGGCCGGCTGATCGGCGTCGAAGCCGTGGTCGACAAGGATCGGGCCAGCGCGTTGCTCGCGCTGGAGCTCGGGGCGGACCTGCTCGTCATCCCCACCGGCGTGGAACGGGTGGCGATCCGCTTCGGACAGCCCGACGAGCGATGGCTCGATCGGATCTCGATCGAGCAAGCCGAGTCTTACGCGGCGCAGGGCGAGTTCGGCAAGGGCAGCATGCTGCCCAAGATCGAAGCCCTGCTGCGGTTCGTCAAGGCGCGACCGGGCGGTCGCGGCGTGATCACGCATCCGGAAAGCATCGCGCGTGCGTTGCGTGGCGAGACCGGCACCTGGATTGATGCCTGAGTGGCGTGACAGCTGAAAGGCGTTTTTGGTTCTTGGCTGTGGGTTGTTAGAGAGCCTACGATTCGCGATGTGAGGAATTTGCGCAGCTACTGTAGATCGCCTTGAAGCTTCATCGGCATGGGCTTGCCTGGGCACGCCCACAGCCGGGAACCAAGAACGCTTCTGGTGCAGTCATGGAGCGAACGCTACTGGCCGTCAACGGCACGCTGATGCGCGGCCTCGAGCTCAACCGCAACCTGCTCGACGCCGGCGCGAGGTTCGTGCGCGAGGATCGAACCGCCCCGTGCTATCGCATCTGGTCGATCGGCGATCGGCATCCGGCGATGATGCGCGCGCCCGGCGAAGGAACGCGCGTCGCGCTGGAGATCTGGAGCGTGCCCATCGATGGTCTGGCGAGGATCTTGCTCGGCGAACCGCCGGGGCTTTGCATCGGAAAGGTGTTGCTGGACGACGGAACGGTCGTGCTCGGCGTCCTGGGCGAGCCGTTCCTGTGTCAAGGACAGCGCGAGATCACGACGTACGGCGGTTGGCGCGCGTACATCGCCGAGCGTCGTTGAATCGCCGCGTGTCGCGCTCGACACGGCACGCGCGATGGCTGGCGCACCGATCCAAAAGCGCGCAACGGGGCGTGTGCGTGCCGTCGAATGGTGCACGGGATGCGCGCACGCAGGGGTTGGCACGCCGCGACCCGATCCGCAAGTGATCGTTTCAGGGAGGCACTCATGACCACACCCGCGGTTGCAGCGCCACGCTTCTGGGTCGCCGGCGATTGGAACGGCTTCTTCGGCCTGTTCACCAACGTGCTGCTGAACGTCATCGTGCTCACCGGGCTCTGCCTGGGGGTCGTGCAGCTCCCTGCGGACACGGTGTTTGGACGCATCCTTCCGGCGCTGGGCATCGCGTTGCCGCTGGGCAACCTGTTCTATGCCTACCTCGCGTGGCAGCTGAGCAGGCGGGAAGGACGCAGCGATGTCACCGCGATGCCGTACGGGCCGAGCGTGCCGCACATGTTCATCGTCGTGTTCCTGATCATGCTGCCGACCTATCTCAAGACCAAGGACCCGATGCTCGCGTGGCAGGCGGGGCTCGCCTGGTGCTTCATCATCGGCGTGATCGTGCTGCTCGGCGCGTTCGTCGGCCCGGCGATCCGCGCGCTCACGCCGCGCGCCGCGATGCTCGGCACGCTCGCGGGCATCTCGATTGCGTTCATCTCGATGCGACCGGCGTTCCAGATGTGGGAAGTACCGTGGATCGGGCTCACCTGCTTCGCGATCGTGCTCGTCGCGTGGACTGCGAACATTCGTCTCCCGGGCGGCATACCGGGTGGTCTCGCGGCGGTGATCGTCGGATCGGTGATCGGATGGGCGGTGTCGCTGCTGGGCTATAGCGATTACATGAAACCCGCCGCCGTGTCGCAGTCGCTGCAGCAGTTCGGCATTCACGTGCCGCTGTTCTCCTCCGACGTCTGGAAGGGACTAGCGCAAATCGCGCCGCTGCTGGTGACCGCCATCCCGCTCGGCATCTACAACTTCACCGAAGCGATGAACAACGTCGAGAGTGCTTCGGCCGCCGGCGACAACTACAACCTGCGCAAGATCCTGCTGGCCGACGGCGCGGGCGCGATCGTCGGATCGATGCTCGGCAGTCCCTTCCCGCCCGCGGTCTACATCGGGCATCCGGGTTGGAAGGCGGTGGGCGGACGCATCGGTTATTCGCTCGCCACCGGCATCGCGATTGCGCTCGTGTGCTTCCTCGGACTCACCGCGCTGCTGCTCGCGGTCATTCCGCTGGTCGCGATCCTGCCCATCCTGCTCTACATCGGGCTGGTGATCGGTGCGCAGGCGTTCCAGGCGTCGCCGTCCAGCCACGCCCCCGCGGTCGTCCTCGCTCTGATACCCAACATCGCCGAATGGGCGAAGACCCAGATCGACGGCGCGCTTGCAGCCGCCGGAACGTCGGTCGCGCAAGTCGGTGCCGACAAGCTCGCCGGGACGGGCGTCCTGTATCGCGGTCTCGAATCGCTCGGCGGCGGCTCGGTCCTCGCCGGCATGATCCTCGGCGCGATCGCGGTATTCATCATCGACGGTCGCCTCCAGCGCGCGGCGGCGTGGGCGTTCGCCGGTGCGATATTGGCTTTCTTCGGCCTGATCCACGGTGCTCAGCTCGGCATCGCGGTTGCGCCGCTGGTCGCCGTCGGCTATGCGCTCTTCGGGGCGACCTGCCTGCTGCTCGCTTCGGGTGCGACACCCAAGCCGGCCACGACCTGAAAGCGCGACGAGGTGCTGCCATGACCACCAAGACCATGCAAGCCGAGCCTTACGAGTTCGAGTTCGACCCGCAGTCACTCGCGCTGATGATCATCGACATGCAGCGCGACTTCGTGGAACCCGGCGGCTTCGGCGAAGCGCTTGGCAACGATGTGACGCCTCTGCAGGCGGTGATCGCGCCGTGTCGGCGCGTGCTCGAAGCCGCGCGCGAGCGCGGCCTACTCGTCATTCACACTCGCGAGGGCCACAGCCCGGACCTCGCCGACTGCCCGCCGACCAAGCTCGTGCGCGGGCGCGGCGCGAAACGCATCGGCGATGCCGGTCCGATGGGACGCATTCTCGTGCGCGGCGAGCGCGGACACGAGATCGTGCCCGAGCTGTCACCGCGGGCGGGCGAGGTCGTCGTCGACAAGCCGGGCAAGGGCGCGTTCTGCGCGACCGACCTCGACCTGATCCTGCACAACCGCTCGATACGCTCGCTGATCGTCTGCGGCGTCACCACCGAGGTGTGCGTCAACACGACGGTGCGCGAAGCCAACGATCGTG
>DATKLH010000099.1:0-2007 GCA_035542515.1 Casimicrobiaceae bacterium | reverse complement strand
GCGCCGTGGTCATCCGGGCGCGCCCGGGAGCGAAGACATGGTCGGCGGGACACGATCTCACGGAGCTGCCCGCGCCGGGATCAGGCTCGGATCCGTTGTCGTACTTCGATCCGCTCGAACGGCTGATCCGAGCCATCGCCCATTTTCCCGCGCCGGTGATCGGGATGATCGACGGCGGCGTCTGGGGCGGCGCCTTCGAGCTGGCACTGGTCTGCGACATGCTGGTCGGCACCCGCAACGTCACCTTCGCCATCACCCCGACCAAGATCGGGCTGCCCTACAACTCGACCGGGCTGATGCACTTCCTCACCGCGCTGGGGATGAATACGGTGAAAGAGATGTTCTTCACCGCGCGACCGATCACGGCGGAACGCGCGCTCCAGTTGGGCATCCTGAATCACTTGGTGGCCGAAGAAGAGTTGGAGCCGCTTACCTACGAGATGGCTCGCGCCGTGGCGGCGAACTCGCCGCTGTGCATCGGCGTGATCAAGGAGCAACTCCGCATCTTCGGCAGCGCTCACGCGCTCAGCCCGGAAACGTTCGAGCGCATCCAGAGCCTGCGCCAGAGGGTCATCGACAGCCGCGACTATCGCGAAGGCACGCGCGCGATCTTGGAAAAGCGTGCGCCCACTTTCACCGGCACCTGACGTCGGCTCGACGTTCGCGACCGGCTCGCGGGGCTACGGCGAAAGCACTGCACCGCGCGCCACGGCCGGTGCGGAGTTCACCAGCCGTTCGATGGCGGAAAACAGCGCGGGCATGCTGATGGGCTTCGACACGTAGGCGTCCATGCCCGCCGCGAGACAACGGTCGTTGTCTCCCGCCAAGGCATGAGCGGTCATGGCGATGATGGGAACGTGGCCGCCCGTGGCGCGCTCGCGCGCGCGGATCGCCGCCGTCGCTGCAACCCCGTCCATACCGGGCATCTGCACGTCCATCAGCACGAGGTCGAAGACGGATTGCTCCAACGCATCGAGCGCTTCCTTCCCGTCGTTCGCGATATGGATCGTGTGACCTCGCCGCTGCAGCACGATGCTGATGAGCTTTTGATTGTCGAGATTGTCTTCTGCGACCAAGATGCGCAGCGGGCGCCCGCTTGCGCCGGTGACCGCGGCGTGACCGTCGACCGGTGCCGCTTCGCCCGTCGCGAGGTCCAGGCGCACGGTGAAGTGGAAGGTGCTGCCCTGTCCGAGCGTGCTCTCGACCCAGATCCTACCGCCCATCAAATGCACGAGGCGATTCGAGATCGACAACCCGAGGCCGGTGCCGCCGTACTGCCGTGTCATCGTGCTGTCGCCCTGCGCAAACGGTTCGAAGATCGCCTCCAACTGCGCGGCCGGAATGCCGATCCCGGTGTCGCTCACCCGCCAGTGGAGTTGCGCCGCGCCGTTGGACAGCGACTCCAGGCTCACCTGCACGGTCACGCCTCCGTGGTCGGTGAACTTGATCGCGTTGCTCACCAAGTTGACGAGGACCTGTCGCAATCGTCCGGCATCGCCGACCAGCGCGTCGGGCACTTCCGGAGCAATGTGGCAGGTCAATTCGAGGTTTTTGGCGCGCGCGCGCGCCGTCATCGCCTTGAGCATGTCGGCGAGACTGTCGCGCAGCGAGAAACGCCGCAGATCGAAATCGAGCTTGCCGGCCTCGACTTTCGAGAAGTCGAGGACGTCGTTGACGACGGCCACCAGCGCGTGTGCCGACGACTTGACCGTTTCGAGGTATTCGCGCTGCTCGGCGCTCGACGTGGCGTTCAACGCCAGCTCGGTCATGCCGATGATGCTGTTCATCGGCGTGCGAATCTCATGACTCATGTTGGCGACGAATTCGCTCTTCGCGCGGTTGGCCGCCTCCGCCGCGAGCTTGGCGTGCTGCAGTTCCTGCTCGACGCGCTTGCGCTCGGCGATATCGCGCGCGATGAGGACGGTACCCACGCGGTTGCCGTCGCCGTCCTGCAGACCCGACACCGACAAGCTCACCGGGACCGGCGTACCTCGATCGGTGCGAAAG
>DATKLH010000098.1:0-4404 GCA_035542515.1 Casimicrobiaceae bacterium | reverse complement strand
GGCCTCAATCGCGAGATCCACTTCATGGTCTACCAGCGGTCGGGCATGGACATGCTCACCGCCCATATCGAGAGCCTGTGGATGTCGATGGGCCCGATCCTCAACGTCTATTACAACGACATCACCCACGACTACGTCGGTGCCGAGGAGCACCTCCATCTCATCGAAGCGCTGCGCGAGCGCAACGCGCGCAAGGCGCGCGCAGCGATCAAGATGGACATCCTGCGCGGCGGCGACAGCCTGTTGCGCCATCTGGACGGGCGCAACGCCGACGTCGGGACCTGATGCGTCGGCGAACCGCGCGCTTCAGGCGCGCGGCGTGCGCACGCCCGCGGTTTCGCCGCCGTCCACGGTCAGGATGGTTCCGTTGACGTAGCTCGCCTCGTCGGAGAGCAGCCATGCGACGGTGCTCGCCACCTCGGCAGGATCGCCGAAGCGTGCAGCCGGAATCCGAAGCTCCAGGCGGCGTTTCGCCTCCGGGTCGGCGTTGACCCGACTCATCATGCGCGTGTCGATCTGCCCGGGGCACACCGCGTTGAAGCGCACCACGCTGCCATATTCGAGCGCCAGCGCCTGGGTAAGTCCGATCAAAGCCGACTTCGACGCGGTGTAAAGGGCGAGGCCCTCCTCGCCCACCTTGCCCGCGATCGAAGCCACGTTCACGACGGCGCCTCGCGCCGCGATCAAGCCGGCGAGTGCGAGACGCGTGAATAGATAAGCGCCACGCGCGTTGACGTTCATGACGCGGTCCCATTCCGCGGTGGACGACTTCGCAAAGTCGGCCCGCGACGCCACGCCGGCGTTGTTGACCAGTCCCGCGATGCGCCCTTCGCCGAGCGACAAGGCCGCGTCGACGGCGCGGCGGCAATCCTCCTCGACGCCGACGTCGCATTCGACGTACCTCGTCCCCGTCGCGGTACGCTCGACCAATGACCCCGTCTCACGATCGCGTCCGGTGAAAACCACCGCGTGACCGCGGCGCGCGAGAAGCTCCACGCACGCGCGGCCGATGCCGTGAGTGCCTCCGGTCACGATGATCATGGCGCCATCGGCTCGCGCGGTAACCTGCCGGCGCGACTGCTTTGGATTCGACGGGATGCGCGTCGCATCAAGCCGCTATGCAGCTCGACCCATGCGCGGCGATCGCGCCCCTGCGGGACCCGAGCCCGATGCCGGCAACACGCGGCGCGTGCACCTCGATCAATGCGGCGAATGCGCCACGAGCTCCTTGCGGACCTCGCGGAGCTTGCTCTTGACGATGTCCGCGTTGGCGGATCCGATGCGCAGCATGATCTTCTGACCGGCCGACCGCGACTCGAGGTCGGGATCCGCGAACTCGTACATGATGCGTGGACGCACCAGCGCGAGCGGCGCGTTCACCGTCGGAGTCGCGAGCAGATCGTCGATCGCCTCGATGACGCGATCGTTGAAATAGCCCTTGGGATAGCCGAGCGTCCGGTACTGCTCCTGGAACAGCGGATAGAGCTCGACATACGCCGCGACGAGCTTCGCCGCGTCGACACGCTGTGCGAGCCACACGTAAGGGGCGTAACGGCCGCTGTTTTCCGCGTCGATCGATTCGCTGTCGCGACCCACCGTGACGCGCAGCGGACCGGCCGGCGCGCGCACCGGGAGCAGATCCTGCGGCAACTTGCGGCGCGGCAGGTTGTCGATGGTCACCACCCAGCGACGGACGATGTCGTGCGGGATCCACAACTCCCACGACGACGAGCCGAACAGGCTGCGCAGCGCGTCCTGCGCGACACCGTCGCTGTCCGCGAGCGCCGGCAGCGGCGCTGCGGCCGGCGCGCTGGCGGCCGGTAGCGGATAGCGCGGAGCTGCCGTTGCGGGCTCGGTCGGCACGGCGGCACGCGGCGTTTCAAGCGGTGGCGGGGTCGAGACCTCGGGGGCTTTTTCGACTGGTCGCCGGAGGTAATAGAACGCGGTGACGGCGACCACCAGCAGCACGAGCGCCACTGCGATCCAGGGCCAGCGCGCCGGCGTGCGGACGCTTCGGTGCGCGATGGCGTCGGATTCGTTGACGTAAATCGGTTCCATGACTGCTCCTGACTTCGCGCCGGCGCAGGCTGCCGTCGCGGGGGTTGCCGTACGTCCATGGTACATCGCCCATCGCGCACCGTGTAGACCAATCGACCCGCATTGTCGCGACACGACGGCGCATCGAATCGACGAGCGGCGCTTCGGCGCTACGCCATTTTTGCTCCGCAGCAACGCCGTTGCAGTTGGTCACTCGGGGCACCGGTTCACGCCGCCGCGGAACGTCCTGCGGTTCGCGACGTCTGACATGCTGTCGATGGCGGACGCGGAGGCAGGCGGTATCGCTGGTTTTCGAGTGCATGACCACCGCGGGACTGGGCGACCTGAGCTACCTGGTGGGAGACGATGCCGCGGGCGTCGCCGCTGTGGTCGACCCGCAGATCGATGTCGAGCGGTACATCGAGGCTGCCCGCCGCCACGGGCTGGCGATCACGCACATCCTGCAAACGCACGTGCACGAGGATTTCGTGAGCGGCGCACGTGCGCTGGCCGAGCGCATGTCCGGGGCAACGGTGTACGCGAGCGGCGAAGACAACGAACCGTACGGGTACGCGTGCCGGCTCGTACGCGACGGCGACCGCTTCGAGCTCGGCAACACCCTTCTCACCGCGCGTCACACGCCCGGCCACACGCCGGAGCACATGGCGTTCCTGGTTGCCGAGCGCCAGCACGCCGAGGCGCCGTACGCGGTGTTGTCCGGCGGATCGCTGCTGGTCGAGGCAGCCGGCCGCACCGATCTGCTCGGTGAGGACGCAGCGCGCGCGCTCACCGATGCGCAACACCGGACGCTGCAGGCGTTCTATGCCCGGCTGCCCGATCACGTGATCGTCCACCCGACACACGCGCACGGCTCGCCCTGCGGCGCATCGATCGGCGACCGCTTCACCACGACCATCGGTTACGAGAAGCGCTTCAATCCCTATTTGCGCGAGCGCGACCCGGTCGCGTTCGCGCGACTCGCGCTCGGGGATCTCCCGCCGAAGCCGCGCTATTACCCGAGGATCAAGCGCATCAACCGCGACGAGCCGCCGCGCAACACGCACGCGACGCAGATACCCGCCCTCCCTGCGGCGGACTTCGGCGCTGCCATCGCCAAAGGCAATGCCACGCTGCTCGACACGCGGCACATGCTCGCTTTCGGCGGCGCGCACGTGCGAGGCGCGCTGAACATCGGAGCGGCACCGCAGCTTCCGGTGTGGGCGGGTTGGATGGTCGAGGCCGACGTTCCAATCCTGCTCGTGGTCGAGCGCGACGACGACGTCGACGCCATTGTGCAGAGCCTTGCACGCACCGGCTTTCGCCGCATCGCCGGCTATCTGGCCGGCGGCATGACGGCGTGGCAGGATGCCGGGCTGCCGCTCGACACGCTGGACCAACTTCCCGTACACGCTCTGCGCGAGCGCATCGATCGCTACACGCCGCTCGACGTGCGCTCACCGGCGGAATGGCGAAAGGGACATATTCCAGGCGCGCTGCACGTGTTCCTGCCCGAGCTCGAGGGCCGAATCCCGCAGCTCGCACGCGACGCGACCTACGCGGTCTACTGCGACAGCGGCTATCGCGCCTCGATCGGTGCGAGCTTGTTGCGTCGCGCCGGATTCGCGCGCGCTGCCAACGTGCCGGGAAGCTGGCAAGCGTGGCAGCACGCGGGATTCCCGGTGGAGACATGACGAACGTATCCGCGAACGCGAGACGGCTTCGTCGATTGCGTCGTGCACTGTGGCTCGCAATCGGTGCGATGACTGCTCCGAGCCTGACGCGAACGCTCGCTGTTGGATAATAGGCACTCGACATGCTCGCCCCCGGAGCCATGCATTGACCGACATCCTGCAGGCCTGTCGCGATCAGATCCGCGGTCGCGGATTGCGTGTGGTATTGCCCGAAGCCGACGATGAACGCATCGTCGCCGCCGCGCAACGCCTGCGCGACGAACAGCTCGCGGAACCCATCCTGCTCCGCGATGCCGGCGCGAGCGAACGACTCGATGCGTATGCCGCGCTCTACTGCGAGGGTCGTCCGGACACCAATCCGAAGGTCGCGCGTCGCATGGCGACCAAGCCCCTGTTCCATGCCGGACTGATGGTCAAGGCCGGCGATGCCGATGCGATGGTGGCCGGCGCGGCGCATCCGACCGCGCGCGTCATCGAAGCAGGCATGCTCACCATCGGGCTTGCCGACGGCATCGCGACACCGTCGAGCTTTTTCCTGATGGTCACGCGCGATCGAACGCTGCTCTTCGCCGACTGCGCGGTAAACGCGGATCCGAGCGCCGAAGAAGTCGCCGATATCGCGCTCGCTTCGGCGCAAAGCTGTCGTCGCCTGCTGCACGAGGAGCCGCGCGTCGCC
>DATKLH010000097.1:0-2963 GCA_035542515.1 Casimicrobiaceae bacterium | reverse complement strand
GCGCGGCCATAGCGGACCGATCCGCATCACCGACCGCAAGCAGCGCGATCCCGATGTCCTGTCCGATGCGTTCATCGCGGCGTGCCGCGAAGCGTCCATCCCCGAGACCGGTGATTACAACACTGGAAGCTACGAGGGTGTGCGCTATCTCGAGCAGACGATCTGGAACGGTCGGCGCGTGACCACGGCAACGGCGTATCTGCGCGATGCCGCGAAGCGGCCCAATCTCCGCATCGAATCCGAAGCGCTGGCGTGCTCGATCGTGTTCGAAGGAACGCGTGCAGTTGGCGTGGAGTACGTCAAGCACGGCACCAGGCAGACGGTGCGCGCCGCGCGCGAGGTCGTGCTCGCCGCGGGCGCGATACAGTCGCCGCAGCTGCTCGAGCTGTCGGGTGTCGGCGAGCCGGAGCGGCTACGCTCGTTCGGCATACCCGTGGTGGCTGCGATTCCCGCCGTGGGCGAGCACATGGTCGACCATCTGCAGGTGCGCTGCACGTATCGCACCAACGTGCCGATCACGATCAACGACATCATGCGCAGTCGCTGGCACAAGATGCGCTTCGGCCTGCGCTACCTGCTGAGGCGCCGCGGATTGCTTGCCGGCACCTCGTCGACCGCACACGCGATCACGCGCACCGTCCCGCAGCTCACCGAGCCCGACGTGATGGTGCGCATCTATCACATCAGCGGTCGCGACCGCTTCTCGCGGTCCAAGGAAGCGGGCATCGATCCCTTTCCGGGATTCTCGATCGGCGGATTCAAGCTGCAGCCGGTCTCGCGCGGCTGGATCCACATCCGCTCGCGCGATCCGCGCGAGTATCCCGGCATCGAGCCGCGCTACCTGGCCGATCCCGCGGATCGACGCACCGCGATCGATCTGATGCGCCTGGTGCGTCGCATCGCATCGCAACCGGCCATGCGCCCCTACATCGTCGAGGAGAGCCGCCCGGGACCGGCCGCGGGCGACGACGACGCGCTGCTCGAGTACATCCGCGATACCGGGCAGACCGCGTGGCATACCGTGGGCACCTGCAGCATGGGGCCACCCGGCGACGCGGTGGTCGATGCACGACTGCGCGTGTACGGCGTAACCGGTCTGCGCGTGGCCGATACCTCGGTGATGCCGACCATCCCGTCGTCGAACACCAACGCAGCGGCGATCATGGTCGGCGAGCGGGCGGCGGACTTCCTGATGCAGGATGCCCACTAGCGCGTTGGCGCCTTCGCAACGCAACATGGCGCGCGCGGGCCAGCGCCCGGCATTCGATCTCGCGAAACTAGCGCGGGCTCGTTGACAGAATCGGGCTTGCGCGCCCATTATTCGACTCATTCGAATGTATTGACCTTTTTCGACGCGGCCCCTGAGCGGCCGCACCCTCGCGCCCGGGCGCGCCAAGCAGATGATCCACTTTCTCGTGCACTCCACTGCCGACAATGTCGGTGTCGCGGTTACCGCGGGCGTTCGCAAGGGCGGCGAGGTGACCGGCCGCGTCATGGACAGCGGCGCGACGATCGTCGTGCGCGCGCTCGCCGATATTCCGCTCGGTCACAAGATCGCCGTCAGCGACATCGAGGACAAGAGCACCGTCGTCAAGTACGGTCACGACATCGGACGCACCATCGCGCCGATCAGGAAGGGCGAGCACGTTCACGTGCACAACCTGCGCACCAAGCGATGGTAGCCGCAGCGCCCCGGAGGATCATGGCGTACCGACGCGAGAACGGTCGCATCGGGATTCGCAACCACGTCGTGGTGATGCCGGTAGACGACCTGTCCAACACCGCTGCGGAGAACGTCGCGCGCATCGTCCACGGCGCGTTGGCCATTCCGCACGGCTACGGCCGCGCGCAGTTCGGTCGTGACCTCGATCACCACTTTCGCACCGTGATCGGCACCGGCGCGCATCCCAACGTCGCGGCCGTGGTGGTGATCGGCATCGAGCCCGGCTGGACCAAGCGGATCGTCGATGGCATCGCGCAGACCGGCAAGCCGGTGAGTGGGTTCAGCATCGAAGGACACGGCGATCTGGCGACCATCGCTGCTGCCGCGCGTCAGGCTGCGCGATACGTCCATTGGGCGAGCGAGCGGGCGCGCGAGGAATGCGATTTCTCGGAGCTGTGGATCGCCACCAAGTGCGGCGAATCCGATACCACGTCGGGGCTCGCGTCGTGTCCCACCGTGGGCAACGTTATGGACCGCATCGACCCGCTGGGCGTGACGACGTGCTTCGCAGAGACTTCCGAGATCACCGGCGCAGAGGATGTCTGCGCCGCGCGCGCCGCAACGCCTGAAGTGGCGGAAGCTTTCCTGCGGGCGTGGCAGCGCTACAACGATTTCATCGTCGCCGAGAAGACCGACGACCTTTCCGAATCGCAGCCGACCAAGGGCAACATCGCTGGCGGATTGACGACGATCGAGGAGAAGGCCTTCGGCAATCTCGAGAAGATCGGCAAGACGACCCGATTCGTCGGTGTGCTGGGGCCGGCGGAAGCGCCCGATGGTCGCGGCCTGTGGTTCATGGACGGCCCTTCACCGGGAGCGGAATGCCTCACCAACCAGGCGGCGGGCGGCTTCGTGCTGCATCTGTTTCCGACCGGTCAGGGCAACGTGATCGGTCATCCGGTCATGCCGGTCATCAAGCTCTCGGCCAACCCCGCCACGTGCGAGAGCATGCCCGAGCACATCGACCTCGACGTTTCCGGACTGCTGCAGGGCGATATCGACCTGGACCAGGCCGGGGACATGCTGCTCGATCTGATCGTGCGGACCTGCAATGGCCGCTTGACCTGTGCGGAAGTGATGGGCCACCGCGAGTTCACGCTGACCAAGCTGCACATGAGCGCGTGATGACTCGGCATACTGGCGTGGAAGCAGCGACATCCGGCGTGGCGATGCCGGCGCGTTAGAGCGAGAACGATGGCGAGCGAACAAGGGGTGTCGGGCAAGCGCGTGGCATTCGTAG
>DATKLH010000096.1:0-12104 GCA_035542515.1 Casimicrobiaceae bacterium | reverse complement strand
GGCAGCGCAAGGACTGCCTGCGCTACGACACGAAGAGCCCGCTGATCAAGCCTCAGTACGTGATCCAGAAGCTCTACGAGATCACCCGGGGCGACGCCTTCATCACCTCGGATGTCGGCCAGCATCAGATGTGGGCCGCGCAGTACTACAAGTTCGACAAGCCGCGCCGCTGGATCAATTCGGGGGGGCTCGGCACGATGGGCTTCGGGCTCCCCGCGGCGATGGGCGTCCAACTCGTCAACCCCGGCGCGACGGTGGTAACGGTGACCGGCGAGGCGTCGATCCAGATGTGCATCCAGGAGCTTTCGACGTGCAAGCAGTACCACCTGCCGATCAAGGTCGTGAACCTCAACAACCGGTACATGGGGATGGTGCGGCAGTGGCAGGAGTTCTTCTACGGCAACCGCTACGCCGAGTCGTACATGGACGCGCTTCCGGACTTCGTGAAGCTCGCCGAAGCCTACGGCCACGTGGGACTGAAAATCGAGAAGCCCGGTGACGTCGAGGGCGCGCTGCGCGAAGCCTTTGCGCAGAAGGAGCGCTGCGTGTTCCTCGACTTCATCACCGACCAGACGGAGAACGTGTTCCCGATGGTTCCGGGCGGCAAGGGACTCACCGAGATGATCCTCGCCGAGGAACTCTAAAACGTGAGCGCCTTCCCCGCCGTCACCCGATCCCCGTTCCCGGAGTCTTGCCATGCTGACCGTTGCATCCGTGCTGGCCAACGCGGCCGCGCGACCCGAAGCGCCGAGCGCGCGCGCTGACATGCGTCATATTCTCTCCGTGCTGGTCGAGAACGAAGCCGGTGCGCTCTCGCGCATCTCGGGGCTGTTCTCGGCGCGCGGCTACAACATCGAGTCGCTCACCGTCGCGCCGACCGAAGATCCGACGATGTCGCGCATGACCATCGTCACGGTCGGCTCCGACGACGTCATCGAGCAGATCACCAAGCAGTTGAACAAGCTGGTCGAGGTCGTGAAGGTGGTCGACCTCACCGAGGGCAACCACATCGAGCGCGAGTTGATGCTCGTGAAGGTGCGCGCCGCGGGGAAGGATCGCGACGAGATGAAGCGCCTCGCCGACATCTTCCGCGGTCGCATCCTCGACGTCACCGACAAGAGCTACACCATCGAGCTCACCGGCACGGGATCCAAGCTCGATGCCTTCCTGCAGGCGATCGAGCCCGGAGTGATCCTCGAGACCGTCAGAACCGGTGCCTCCGGCATAGGGCGGGGTGAGCGGATATTGAAGGTGTAGCGGAACGCGAAAGGCGCAGCTGGTAGATGGTAGTTAGTAGTTAGTGTGCCCGGTTACACGCAGTGGCGGCAACATATTCAATGCATAGCACGACTGAGCACACTAACTACCATCTACCAGCTGCTATCTGCGCCTTTAATTTGATCGAAGCCATCAACAGGAACCCGGCATGAAAGTCTATTACGAGAAAGACGCCGACCTCTCCCTCATCAAGGGCAAGAAGGTCACCATCGTGGGCTACGGCTCGCAAGGCCATGCGCACGCGCTCAATCTCAACGACTCCGGCGTGAAGGTGACCGTCGGTCTGCGCAAGGGGGGCGCATCCTGGGACAAGGCCAAGAAGGCCGAGCTCAAGGTCGCCGAGGTCGCCGAAGCGGTGCGCGGTGCCGACGTGGTCATGATGCTGATGCCCGACGAGCACATCGCGGCAACCTACAAGTCGGAAGTCGAGCCGAATATCCGCCAGGGCGCCGTGCTCGCGTTCGCGCACGGGTTCAACGTTCATTACGGCCAGGTCGTTCCGCGTGCGGACCTCGACGTGATCATGGTCGCACCGAAGGCGCCTGGACATACGGTGCGCTCGACCTACGCCGCCGGTGGCGGCGTTCCCATGCTGATCGCCGTGCACAAGGACGCGTCGGGCAAGGCGCGTGACGTCGCGCTGTCCTATGCCGCCGCCATTGGCGGTGCGCGCGCAGGGGTCATCGAGACCAATTTCCGCGAGGAAACCGAGACCGACCTGTTCGGCGAGCAGACCGTGCTCTGCGGCGGGCTGGTGGAACTGATCAAGGCGGGCTACGAAACGCTCACCGACGCGGGCTACGCGCCCGAGATGGCGTACTTCGAGTGCCTGCACGAAGTGAAGCTGATCGTCGACCTCATCTACGAGGGCGGCATCGCGAACATGAACTACTCGATCAGCAACAACGCCGAGTACGGCGAATACGTGACCGGCCCGAAGATCATCACCGACCAGACACGCGACGCGATGCGCGCTGCGCTGCGCGACATCCAGAACGGCGAGTACGCGAAGAGCTTCATCCTCGAAAACCGCGCTGGCGCACCGACGCTGCTCTCGCGACGCCGTCTCACCGCGGAGCACTCCATCGAGAAGATCGGCGAGAAGCTCCGCTCGATGATGCCCTGGATCCGCAAGAACAAGCTCGTCGATCAGTCGATGAACTGACGCCGTCGACGGGCGATAGGCGATAGGCGATGGGCGCCGAGGTGCGAAAGCAGTGCATGTTGGCGCATCGCAATGCGAGCGGACATCGTTGCGTCTGCCGAGCCGCTCGGCTCCACGCGCGGCCCGAAGAGCGGTCACACCGTACGCGACCGGTGCTCGTATACTGGTCCTCTGCCAACCCCGCAGGCCCTCGCCATGCGCATGCTTGCTGCAACCCCGCCGCGCCGCCAGCGCGGCTGGGTCGGATTGATCGTCCTGCTGCTCGTTGTCGTCATCGTCGGACTGCTTGCGAAGAACGCGCTCAAGCAGTACGGCCTGCTCGACAGCGGCATGGCGCGATCGCCAACCCACGCGCCCGTGTCGGGTGCCGCAGGCGCGTCCGCGGCGGCCCTTCCTGGCGCGGTTGACGCGTCGGCGATCGGGCTGGACTCGGCGGCGCAACCCCCCACCACGGCTTTGGATGAGGCCCGCAACATGGGCGCGACGCTCCAGCATCAGGCCGACGATCTCGCCAAGCGCATGAACGCGGCCGAGCGCTGAGGCGTCGCCTCGACCGCCAACTGGGTGCGCATGGACCGCCGCCTGCTCGTTCGCCTCGGCTTCGTGGCGGTGGTTGTTGCCGGCGTCATGCTGATCACCAAGATCGCGACTATGGCGTTCGATTCGGGCGTGTCGGGTCGACGCATGGATCGAGCGATCGAAAGCGCAACCATGGGCAAGAGTCGGGCAGCTCCTGCCCCATCGCAACCAGGTTCCGCCGAAGTTGCGGACGGCGCCCCAGCGCGGTAATCGGTTCCGTTTAAAGCTCGCGGCCTCTCGCACCCGCCCGGTCCCCGCAAGGCGGGCGTTGCCCGCGGCGCGGCTCGCGGCCTGACCGATGATCGAATGCTAGAATCGATCGACTGGTTGGCGCGGCTCGCGTTGTGTCCTCCTCCTATCCGCATCCCATCATTGCACGCGAAGGATGGCCTTACCTCGCCATCCTGCTGGTGGTCGCGCTCGCGCTCGGATTCACGAGCTGGTGGCCGCTTGCCATCGTCGCGTGGCTGCTGTTGCTATTCGTGCTGCAATTCTTCCGCGACCCGCCCCGTACGGCACCGACGCAGCCCAATGTCGTGCTGAGCCCGGCGGACGGACGCATCGTGAAGGTCGAAAAGACCCGCGATCCGTACCTCGATCGCGATGCGTTGCTGATCAGCGTGTTCATGAACGAGTTCAACGTCCACAGCAATCGCAGCCCTGCCGACTGCCAGGTGGTGGCGCAGTGGTACCACGAAGGGACCTTCCTCAACGCATCGCTCGACAAGGCGTCCACCGAGAACGAGCGCAATGCGTTGCATTTGCGAACGACTGCCGGCAACGATGTGACTTGCGTGCAGATCGCCGGCCTGATCGCGCGACGCATCCTGTGCTACGTCAAGCCGGGGGATGCCCTGCTGCGTGGGCAGCGGTACGGATTCATCCGCTTCGGCTCGCGCGTGGACGTGTACATGCCGCCCGGTTCGCTGCCGCGTGCCGCGGTCGGCGACAAGGTGCATGCGACCGAATCCATCCTTGCCGAACTGCGCTGACGCGGCTGCACGTCAGCCGCTGATCGCCGCGCGTCGCATGCGGCAGCGGTGGCGCATCGACGCCGCCCGCTTCGATGTTGGGTGCGAGAGAGTGGTGCGCAACCGTGCGGAGTGTTGAGGGGAACACGATGCACGAAGACGATCTCCAGCAGCAACGCATCCTGCTCAAGAACCGCGTTCGGCGTCGCGGCATCTACCTGTTGCCGAACCTGTTCACCACCGGCGCGCTGTTCGCCGGCTTCTACGCGATGGTCCAGGCGATGAACGCGAATTTCGACACCGCCGCGATCGCGATCTTCGCCGCGATGGTCCTCGACGGCCTCGATGGCCGGGTCGCGCGCATGACACGGACGCAAAGCGCGTTCGGCGCGGAGTTCGACAGCCTTGCCGACATGGTGAGCTTCGGCGCGGCGCCAGCCATCGTCGTCTACGAATGGGCGTTGCGCGACCTGGGTCGCTTCGGATGGTTTGCGGCATTCGTCTACGTGGTGTGCGCCGCGCTGCGGCTGGCGCGCTTCAACACGCTCCTCGAGGTGGCCGACAAGCGCTGGTTCCAGGGCTTGCCGAGCCCTTCGGCGGCAGCATTGGTCGCGGGTACCGTCTGGATCATCGACGACTTCGGTTACGATCCGGACGCTCTGCGCTGGTGGGCGTGGTCGGTGACCCTGTTCGCCGGACTCACCATGGTCAGCAATCTCAAGTACTACAGTTTCAAGACGATCAACCTCAAGAAGAGCGTGCCGTTCGTGGCGGTGTTCGCCGTCGCGATGCTGTTCGCACTGCTCGGCAACGAGCCGGCGCTGTTCCTGTTCGCCGGGTTCGTGTGCTACGCGATCTCGGGATACGTCGTGTCCGGCTGGTTGATGTGGCGCAAGCGGCGCGCTTCCGCCGCGCCGGCCGATTGACCACACGCATGCGTGATATACAGCCGCGCTGGATCGTGCTCACGCTGGTGTGCGTCGCCATGCTCGTGGTGGGTCAGCTCCTGTTCAAGCGTGCCGCGACGCAATGGAAGGTCGACGGCGTGTCGTGGACCACGGTGGTGACGTTCTTCTCGCCCACACTGATCGCGGCGGTGCTGCTTTACGGGATGACCACGGTACTGTGGGTGCTCGTGCTGAAGCACGTTCCGCTCGTGCTCGCGCTACCGTTCAATTCGCTGGTGTTCATCGCCGCACCGGTCGCGGCGTACTGGCTGTTCGACGAACCGGTGACGTGGCGAACGCTGGTCGGAGGCGCGATGATCGTGGCGGGCGTGATCGTCGCGGTGCGATGACCATGGAGATCGAGACCGGAGTCGCCGCGGCATCGGCTGCGCGTTCTGCGAGGGGCGGCCGCCGCGTTGCCGTGCTCGTGCCTTGTCGCAACGAGGCGGTGACCGTGGAGAAGGTGGTGCGTGACTTCGCCACGGTGCTGCCGGGCTGCACCGTGTACGTCTACGACAACGGATCGACCGACGAAACCGGCGCGCTCGCGCGCGGCGCCGGCGCGACGGTGCGCCGCGAGGAACGGCCGGGCAAGGGCGGCGTGGTGCGGCGGATGTTCGGCGAAATCGATGCCGATGTGTACGTGCTGGTCGATGGCGACGACACCTACGACGCGACGGCGGCACCTGCGATGGTGCGCAAGCTGACGGACAACGACCTCGACATGGTCACCGCCGTGCGCGACGACGAGGGACGCACCGACGCGTATCGGCGCGGACATCGTGTAGGCAATCGCGCCTTCAACGCGTTGCTCGGGCTCCTGTTCGGCGTTCGGCCCGGCGACCTTTTCTCCGGCTACCGCGCCTTCTCGCGTCGCTTCGTGAAGTCCTTTCCCGCCGCCTCGCAAGGTTTCGAGATCGAGACCGAGCTGACGATCCACGCTCTGGAGCAGAGCTTGCCCACCGGCGAGGTCACCACACGCTACTTCGAGCGCCCCGAGGGCTCGCGCAGCAAGCTTTCGACCTGGCGCGATGGCGCTCGCATCCTGCTCATGACCGGCAAGCTGTATCGCGACGAGCGCCCGTTTGCGTTCTTCGGTGCCTTCGCGTTGTTGTTCGCCGCGGTCGGCCTGACGCTGGGCATCGATGTCACCATCGAGTTCATCGAGACGCACCTGGTTCGCCGCTTTCCCACGGCGATCCTCGCAACCGGCCTGATGCTGCTCGCCTTCATGTTCCTCGGATGCGGACTGATTCTCGACAACGTGTCGCGCGGCCGGCGCGAAAACAAGCGACTGGCCTATCTCGCGCTGAGCGCGCTCGAGCGCCGTTCCGGCCGCTGAAATCCAGGCTGCCGTGGTCATGGCGGCGCACGGCGGCCGCAGCGTTGGCCGGGGTCTATCGCTTCACCGGCTCGCCGCGCCGCGTCACACAGCGCGGATCATCGGCGCGACCACGATACGTGAGGCGATCGAACACGATCGTTCCATCGCGCTGGCGGTAGGGTTGGACTTGCGGCGGATCCCAGTCGAGCGCGCGCGTCCATGCCTGCGTGCGCGCCTCGCGATCGTCGATCAATGCCACCCCGATATCGCGGCCGCTGCACAGCATCGCTTTCGCGCGTGCGTAGTCCTCGAGCGAATCGGTCCCCACGGTGCCGCGCGTCAGGAACACCACCGGCAGGGACAAGCCCCAGTCGGGGAAGTACATGAACGGCTTGGGCGATGCCGCATTGAGATCGGCGGCGAGCTTGTTGATGGCATCCGACATGAGCCCCACGCCGCCGGTTTGTTCCAGCCGGCGACCCTCCGACACCTGCCCTGCGGCGTTGATCCCGATGCCTACCGCGAACAGCGCGAAGCACGCCAAAGCGATTTCGCGTGACACCACCTCGCCTGGCGCGAGCGCATCGCGCAAGCCCAGGCCCAGCCAGGCGTAGAGCAGTGGCACCACGACGATGAAGTGATGTCCGCCCAGCCGATCGCCGAACACCAGCGCCACGGCGAAGAACGACATCGGCATCAGCGCGACGACGCGCAATTCGCTCGATGCGGTCCGGCGCAGTTCCGCCGCGATCCACAACACCAGCGGCAGCACGAGCAGCAGAGTCACTTTCAGCGTGGACCATGGAACGGGCACCCATTCGCCGAACATCATCGCGTGGTGCCACGCGTCGCTGATCACGCCCAGGAGCATCCTGCTCGCATGCTCCACGCGCTCGCCCGGCGTCAAAGGCGAGGCGAACGCATGCAGCGACGCCTGCTCCTGTTCGAAGAAGCGAATGAAGCCATCCACCCCGCCCATCTTGCGCGCGAGCAACCCGTAGCCGAGGAGGTAGGGCGATGCGCCGATGACCAGCCCGACCATCCAGCGCCAGCGTGCGCGCCACGGCCGACGATCGATGCGCGCGAACGCCAGCATCGCGACGACCACCACGGGAAGGAAGAAGGCGTGCACGAAATATCCCGCGACGGCGAACCCGGCGAGCATGCCGCTCCACATCCAGCGCGGGAGCGGGTTGTCGCCCACGTCGAACAACAACCCGAGGGAGAAGAGCATCCATGCGAGCGGCGCGAGCGTGATGTAGCTCTGTGTGCGGAATGCGTAGGTGAACGATGGATCGAGGGCCAGCGCGATGCATAGCGCGGCGGCGGCCATCGGTGCGAGCCGCGCGCGCCGAAGCATGTAGAACATCCCGCCGAGCACCACGAGGCCGAATACGGCATGCGTGAGGCGCAATCCCTCGACCGTGGTGCCGAATAGCCAGAACAACGGCAGTCCGAACCAGAACGTCTGCGACCCGTGATACAGCGCGATGAGGATTGGAACACGATCGCCGAGCAGGTAGTTGCCTTGCAGCACCCATGCAACGATCGGTTCGTGGCGCGGGTTCAACAGCTTCACGACCAGGTAATCGGGATTTACCGCGTCCATGTACACGCCGGGAAGGTCGATGTGGCGCGTCGCCACGAGGGCGTACGCGATCGCCACCAGGGCGAACCACAACCACGGCGACCGACCGGTGATGCGCAACGTCGAAGCCATGCGTGACCAACGGGGAGACGGACGGGTCGCGCAGTCTAGCAAGCGCGAAGGCTCGTCGTCGGCGCCGCCGCAATCGAATCCGGGCTGCCGGGCGTCATCCGAGTTGCGCTCGGGCGGACGGCCCGCTTTGGGCCATGCATTTCAGCGCGAGCATCTGCGATCTGTATCGCCGCCGCCACAGGTCCCCGCACCCGGAACGGCGTCGTGCGCGCCTGGGAACCGTGGCTGCTTGCAGAAAGCGACGAATTCGGTTAAGGTTTTGCGGATGAGCAGCCATCTCCTTCTCGCCGCCAGCGCCCGGACCGCCACGTTGCGTTCCGTGCCAGCGCTCGCCCTCGGCGGCCTGCTGCTCCTGCTGCGCCTCGCGCGCACATAAACCCTACCCCCAATTCGAGCAGTACCCGCGTGACCGACCGGTCGGCAAGACCGGGCCGGTTTCCACGATTTCCAAGCCTGCGCAAAGCGAATAGAGGATCGTCATGAACGTCGACCCTGCCCAGAAGTACCGAGCCTTCACCCCGGTCGCGCTTCCCGATCGCACCTGGCCGTCGAGGTCCATCGACCGGCCGCCGGTGTGGTGCAGCGTCGACCTGCGCGATGGCAATCAGGCGCTGATCGAGCCGATGGATCCACAGCGCAAGCTGCGCATGTTCAATCTCCTCGTCAGGATGGGCTACAAGGAGATCGAGGTCGGCTTCCCCGCCGCGTCGCAGACCGACTACGACTTCATCCGCAAGCTGATCGACGAGGACCTCATTCCCGACGACGTGACCGTGCAGGTGCTCACGCAGTCGCGCGAAGCGCTGATCCGCCGCAGCTTCGAGGCGCTCAAGGGCGTGAAGCGCGCGATCGTGCACCTCTACAACTCGACTTCGACGACGCAGCGGCGCGTGGTGTTCAAGCTCGACAAGCCAGGCATCGTCGACATCGCCGTGAGCGGCGCGAAGCTGATTCGCGATTGCGCGAAGCAGTATCCGCAGACCGACTGGGTGTTCCAGTACTCGCCGGAAAGCTTCACGGGCACCGAGCTCGATTTCGCCGTCGAGATCTGCGACGCGGTCAACGAGGTGTGGCAGCCCACGCCCCAGCGCAAGACGATCATCAATCTCCCGGCGACTGTGGAGATGGCGCCGCCCAATGTCTACGCCGACCAGATCGAGTGGATGAGTCGCCATCTCGCACATCGCGATGCCCTGATCCTTTCGATCCATCCGCACAACGACCGCGGATGCGGCGTGGCAGCGGCGGAGCTCGCGGTGATGGCGGGCGCGGAGCGCATCGAGGGCTGCCTGTTCGGCAACGGCGAGCGCACCGGCAACGTGTGCCTGGTCACGCTCGGACTCAACCTGTTCACGCAGGGCGTCGACCCGGGCATCGATTTCTCCGACATCAACGAGATCATTCGCACCGTCGAGGACTGCAACCAGCTTCCGGTGCATCCGCGTCACCCCTACGGTGGCGATCTGGTGTTCACCGCTTTCTCGGGATCGCACCAGGATGCGATCAAGAAGGGACTCACCGAGCGTGCGCAACTGCTCGAGCGCGGTCCGACGGCGTGGGACGTTCCTTATCTTCCGATCGATCCCGCCGACGTGGGCCGGACCTACGACGCGGTGATCCGCGTCAACAGCCAGTCTGGCAAGGGCGGCATCGCGTATCTGCTCGAGCGCGACTATGGCTTGTCGCTGCCGCGCCTGCTGCAGATCGAGTTCAGCCAGGTCGTGCAGAAGATCACCGACCAGAGCGGCAAGGAGCTGCGCGCCGACGAAATCCACGCGGCGTTCGAGCGCGAGTACCTGTCGGCCACCACGCCGCTGACCTACGTCGATCATCGCGCCCAGCACAACGTGGCCGACGGTCGCGTCGAGCACCTGACCGCGCGCTTGGTGCTGGACGGTCACGAGCAAACCATCCGCGGCGCAGGCAACGGTCCGGTGGACGCGTTCGTGCATGCGCTGCGCGAGACCTTCGACTTCCAAGTCCACGTGCTGAACTACCACGAGCACGGCATTGGCGCCGGTGAGGACGCTGCGGCGGTGTCGTACGTGCAGCTGCGCGTAGGCGACGATCGCGCCGTGTATGGCGTCGCGATGGATCCGAACATCGTGACCGCGACGTTGATGGCGGTGGTGAGTGCGGTCAATCGCGCGATTGCGCGGCAGTGGCTCAAGCTGCCGGTGGTGGAACGGGCGGCGTAGGGCATCCGGACCGTTGGTTGTGGGTAGTTGGCGCGCCATGTCGCGCATCGAGTCCGTGCGCGCTTTGAATGCGCGCCTCAGGCGCAGCGTTCGCTGGCCTCGCTGACAACCAGCAACCAACAACCAAGAACCAGGAAGGCAGTTTGGGTTCCAGGGCGCTCGCGCGCGGTAAAATTGTGCTCTGCGCAAACTACCGCAGCCCACCGAAGGAAGCCCATGCCCATCCCCCACTACGGCCCCGGGATCGAGATCACCGGGCGCGTCACGCCCGAGTACGCTCAAATCCTCACCCCCGAGGCGGTCGACTTCGCTGCGCGGCTGCAGCGGGCCTTCGGCGGACGGCGCAACGAGTTGCTGGCAAAGCGCGCCGCGCGCCAGAAGGATTTCGACGCCGGGAGGCTGCCCGATTTCCTGCCCGAAACGCGCGCGATCCGCGAAGGCAACTGGACCTGTGCATCGATCCCGGCCGACATCCGGGATCGCCGCGTCGAGATCACCGGCCCGGTCGACCGCAAGATGATCATCAACGCGCTCAACTCGGGCGCGAACGTGTTCATGGCCGACTTCGAGGACGCGAACACGCCGAAGTGGGACAACAACATCCAGGGCCACATCAATCTGCGCGACGCCATCCGGCGACGCATCGATTACGTATCGCCCGAGGGCAAGGCCTACAAGCTCAACGACAGGACGGCGACGCTGTTCGTGCGCCCGCGTGGCTGGCATCTGCCGGAAAAGCACGTGCGCATCGACGCACAACCGATCTCGGGCGGCATCTTCGACTTCGCGCTGTACTTCTTCCATAACGCGAAGGAGCTGCTTGCGCGCAGCAGCGGTCCGTATTTCTACCTGCCGAAGCTCGAGAGCCATCTCGAGGCGCGCCTCTGGAACGACATCTTCGTGATGGCGCAGGACGACCTTGGCGTCGCCCGCGGCACCATCAAGGCGACCGTGCTGATCGAGACGGTGGTCGCGGCCTTCGAGATGGACGAGATCCTCTACGAGCTGCGCGACCATTCGGCGGGGCTCAATGCCGGCCGCTGGGACTACATTTTCAGCTGCATCAAGAAATTCCGCAGCAATCGCGACTTCTGCCTCGCCGATCGCGCGCTGGTCACCATGACGACGCATTTCATGCGCAGTTACGCGGAGCTGCTGATCAAGACCTGCCATCGCCGCAACATCCACGCCATGGGCGGCATGGCAGCGCAGATCCCGGTGAAGAACGACGAGGCGGCGAATGCAGAAGCGTTCGCGAAGGTGAAAGCCGACAAGGAGCGCGAGGCGACCTACGGGCACGACGGAACGTGGGTCGCGCATCCAGGCCTGGTGCCGGTCGCGAAGGAGGCGTTCGACCGCCTCATGCCGACGCCCAATCAGATCGCGACCAAGAAGCGTGACGACGTTCGCGTGGGCGCGGCGGATCTCCTCAAGTTCGAGCCCGAGAAGCCGATCACCGAAAAGGGGCTGCGGCTCAACATCAACGTCGCCATCCAGTACATCGGCGCATGGCTCGCAGGTCAGGGCGCCGTGCCGATCTTCAACCTGATGGAGGACGCGGCCACGGCGGAGATCTCGCGCTCGCAGGTGTGGCAATGGATGCGCTCCCCCAAGGGCGTGCTCGACGACGGGCGCAAGGTGGAGAAATCGATGGTCGCGGCGATGATTCCCGAAGAGCTCGCGAAGATCCGCGAGCTGCTGGGCGAGACCTTTTCGCAGGGCAAGTACGAGGATGCCGCGGTGATCTTTTCCGAGCTGGTCAACAACGACAACTTTGTCGAGTTCCTGACCCTGCCGGCGTACGAGCGGATCGACTGACACCGATCGGCCTGCGCGCCGGTGCGGAACGATTCGCATCGATGGAGGCGCGCAACGCTCGCGCTTCCCGCAGGGCTCGCGGCGAACCGACGCTTGGGCCGCGT
>DATKLH010000095.1:0-8929 GCA_035542515.1 Casimicrobiaceae bacterium | reverse complement strand
CGCGGCGGCGCGTGCGACAATGCATGCGTCATGTCGAACCCCGAGCACGTCGCAATCGACCGCGATCTTGTGCAACGCCTCGCAGCGGCCCGGTACGTCGCGGTGCTCAGCGGCGCGGGCATATCGGCCGAGTCGGGCGTGCCGACGTTTCGCGATGCGCAGACCGGACTGTGGGCGCGCTACGATCCGCGCGAGCTCGCCACACCGAGCGCATTCGCGCGCCAGCCGAAGCTGGTCTGGGACTGGTATGCGGAGCGACGCGCCAGGCTCGCGGAGGTCGAGCCCAATCCCGGCCACTTCGCGCTCGCGGAGATCGAGCGACGCGTCGCGCAATTCCTGCTCATCACGCAAAACGTCGACGGCCTGCACGCGCGCGCGGGCAGCCGCGCGCTGGTGGAGCTCCACGGCAACATCGCTCGCGTCAAATGCTCGCGCGATGGCACGGTGGTCGATTCGTGGGACCCGCCCGCCGACAACGAGCCGCCACGCTGCCCGCGCTGCCGCGCGTTCCTGCGGCCCGACGTGGTATGGTTCGAAGAGATGCTTCCCGAAGACGCGCTGCTGCGAGCCCAGGATGCCGCACGCGCGTGCGACCTGATGCTCGTCGTCGGAACCTCGGCGGAGGTCTATCCCGCCGCAGCGTTGCCCATCGATGCCAAGCGCAGCGGCGCCACCATCGTGGAAGTCAATCCGTACAGCACGCCGCTCAGCTCGCTTGCCGATTTTGTCGTGCGAGCACCTTCCGGCGTCGCGCTTCCCGCACTGCTCGAAATGACTTGGCCGGCGTAGCAGTAGGTCGCGTTGCGACGATCGGGATCGAACGTCGCAATTCGCGCGCGTGATCGATCTCGCCAGCGGCTTGCCCGGCTATGCCGATGAATCCTGCGCCTCGCGAACATCGCGATCGGCCGGCAGCGGCGCGACGTATCCGATGATCAGCAGCAACGCGCCCACGCCGAGAAAGGCAACCACGCGCGGTAATCCGGACAGCGTGGCGAGATCGATGGCGAAGAGCTTCACCACCACGATCGCGAGAAGGCCCGCGCCAAGCATCCAGAGTGGCCGGATGCGACGACGCGTCGCCAGAAGCATGACCGGGAGCGCCGTTGCGGTCCAGGTCAGCGTGAGCGCGGCCTGGAGCGGTCGATTGGCCAGCAGCGCCGACAATCGCCACGGCAGATCGAGCCAGTGGTAGGCCGTGCGCAACACCACGCCGTTGAGGGCGATGAACAGGCCAACGCCGAATGCGCGATAGACGAGGCGCTCGCTTGCGCCGTTGCACCTTGCCATCCACCACGCGGTGGCGCCGAGTGCCGCGAATAGCGTGAGGTCGAGCGGATTGAGGATCGGCAGGTAAGGCAACGGCGCCGCATCGCCCGGCGAGGCCACGTTCACGACGACGAACCAAACCGCGAGCAATGCCGCCATGGCGAAGCCGGCGTGTACCGTGTATGACTCGCGATACGTAGCGATCGGCCAGCGCGGAGTGTCGCGCAGCCACGCCATGAGAGCGAGGTAGGCGGCCGCCGGCAGCGCGGCGGCGCAAGCGATCCACACCGTGCCCTCCTCGGTTACGCGCCCCACCCATTCGCTCGCCTCCCACGCGATTTGCGCAACGAGCGCAACAGGGACTGCGACATGAGCGATCGATAGCGTGCGGCGCGGATCGCCGAGCGGCAGGTCCTGCTGCGGGGTGATAAGACGCAATAACCAGAACAGCGCGACCCAGGCGACTGGCCACACGACAACGCCCCAGTTCTCCAGCGTGGTGTGTGCGATGCGCAGATCGTTCACGCCCGCGACGATCATCGCCGGCGCGAGGAATGCAGCCATCGAAGCAACGCGTGACCAGCGCAACGGCAAACGCAGCGCGATGGCGATGACGGAGCTCGCAGTCACCCACGCAAGCATCGCGTTGAACCGCGCCGAGCGGGGCAGCAGGCGCAAGGTTTCGGCCGCGCCAGCTCCGAGCCACCATGCGGCGCCCCAGGCGAAAATCACCGGACGCAGCGCCCGCTCGGTGCTGCCGAGCCGATCCTCGAAGCGGTCCGCGAGCCAGCTCGTGACCAGCCCCGCGACACCCACGAGCGCACCGCCGAGGAAGGTCGGATTCACGAACGCGCGGGCGTCGGGATCGATGCTGTCGGCGAGCAGGAACGCGATGGCAGCCGCGACCTGCACGGCGAGGGAAAAGTAACGGGTGAACGGCTGCGATTGCCGGCAGCCGATCCAGTAAGCGAGCGCTGCCTCGAGCGCCCACCACGCCGAGGTCCAGCGCGCCTCGCCCGCATAAGGAATGCCGACGGTGACGAATACGATCGCGAGCGCGAGGAAAGCGCGCGCAAGCAATTGCATTCCGGACGCGGAGTGGCGACGAAGTGCGAGGAACAACACCGCGTAGCCCGCAGCCAGTCCGAAAGCGCTCCACGCTGCGCCATAACGCGTGTCTTCCACGAGCTGGGTCTGCAACGCGAACGCGATGATGGGAACGCCAAAAACCAGAATGGCGTCGACGGGCGCTTTCGTGCTGAACGATTCGCGCCACGCGTACAGCACGGCAATGGCGACGTAGAACACGACGAACAGAACCAGGAACGGTTCGACGACGCCGAAAAATTCGGGCTGGTAGTAGCGTTCGCCCCAGAACGTGCCGAGCGCGAATGTGAAGACGAATCCAAGCACGTTGAGCGCGCGCCACGCCTTGCCGAGCGCCAGCGCCAGGATCACCGCATTCACCACCGCGAAGTAACCGAACAGGAGTGCCGGCGAGCCCGGGCGCGTGGCGATCAGGAACGGGGCGAGGAACGCGCCTGCCACGGCAAGGGCTGCGAGGGGCTGCGAGTCCGCGCGCCATGCGAGGAAGATCGTCAGGGCAGCAACGACGATGAGCAAAGCGAATGCGGCCTCGGGCGAGACGACTGCATACAGGCGCAGCGCGGCGAAAACGGTGAGGTACAGGATCGCAGCGCCGGCGCCTTGCAGCGACAGGCCATAGCCCGCGCGTCTGGGCTGCAGCCACCATCCGATGATGATCAGCACGAGACCGGCCAGCGCGACACCGCCGAGCTTGGCCTGGATCGGGAAGTCGAAGTGCTCGGCGAAATAACGCAGCAGGAAGGCGACGCCGAAGATCAGGATCACCACACCGACGCGGGTCATCACGTTGCCGGTGGTGAACCAACGCCAGACCTGGGCGAACGGCGTTTCGTACGTCGAAGGCGCGGACGATGGCGTCGATACGCTCGCGGCACTTGCACGGGATTGCGCGCCAGCGTCGTGGGATGGCGCGTGACCGTAGCGCGGTCGAGCCGGTGGAATGTCGGTTCGCACGCCAGGCTCCGCCGATGCCAAGGTCGGCGGCGGCGCCACGGATTCGGCGGTGACTGGCTGCGGCGCTTCGCGCGCGATCGCCGACTCATCCGCGTGGACCTGCGGTGTGGCCTCCTCCGGCGCAAACGGCGCCAGCGAGGGGGCGTGCTCGATGGTCACCGACGTTGAATCCGGCACGACCGTGGTGGCAGCGCGCGTCGGCGCGGTCGTCGTCGTGACGCCGGCGAGTCGCGCTTCGAGCTCGTCGATGCGCCGCTCCAGCCGCGCGATGCGTTCATCGGCCGCAGATGCGCCGACCGGTGGTCGCACGACCACGGCATCGGTGCGCTCGCGATCTTTCATCAAACCCCGCAGCAGCAGCCCGGCCAGGAGCCCGACAGCGGCTCCCGGAATGAGCCCATCACGGTGCACCATCGCCCCGATGGCGGCGCCGGCGATCACGCAGAGGATGACGATCACGATCGCGCTCGGTTGGGCGCGCGGGCTGCGCTAACGCGAGTCACCGCGCAAGGCTGCAACGCGCGCAAACAGCATCTCGGGTGTAGCGTCGCTGGCGTGGACGGGGACACCCACGACCACGCCGATACGCGGGAACAGACCGAGCCAGCTCCGCATCGTTCGTCCGTCGACCGAGCGTGCGAAAAAGCTGCCCCACAGGCCCTGCAACGCCATTGGCACAACCGCGACATCGGTTCCTGCGACGATCGCCTGCACGCCCGGACGAAACGGCTGCATGTCGCCGTTCGAAGTAAGCCGACCTTCCGGAAAGATTCCGACCACCTCGCCTGAAGCGAGTGCCGCTCGCGCCTGCCCGAATGCGCGCTCCTTCAACGCGGCGTCTTCACGCGCGGATGCGATCGGGATGGCGCGCATGGTTCGGAACAGCCACGACAGGAACGGCGTGCGAAAGATCCGGTGATCCATCACGAAGCGCACCGGACGGCGCACGCACGCCGCGATGACGATCGCATCGACGAAGCTCACGTGGTTGCACACCAGCACGCACGGTCCTTCCTCGGGCACATGCTCGAGACCGTGCGCACGCACCCGGTAAACGGAGTGGATGAGCAGCCATGCGAGGAATCGCATCAGGAACTCGGGAACGAGCGCGTAGATGTAGAGCGCCACCACTGCGTTCATCAATCCCACGGCCAGGAACAACTGCGGCAGGGTGAGTCCGGCCTTGAGGAGCCCGATGGCGACACCCGCGGACACCACCATGAACAGCGCATTGAGGATGTTGTTCGCCGCGATGATGCGCGAGCGATGGGACGGGATCGATCGCGCCTGGATCAGCGCGTACAGCGGCACGGTGTAGAAACCGCCGAATACACCCAGCAGCGACACGTCGGCGAGCACGCGCCAGTGGCCCGGCGCCGCCATGAAGGTCATGACGCTCGCGACACCGGTCGGCGCGAAATGGTGCGTCGCGAGCCACAGGTCCACGGCGAAAATCGTCAGGCCGATCGAGCCGAAAGGCACCAGTCCGATCTCGACCTTGCGCCCCGACATCCTCTCGCACAACAGCGAGCCCACGCCGATCCCGATCGAGAACATCACCAGCAGGAGCGTGAACACATGCTCGTCGCCTCCCAGCACGGTCAGGGTGAAGGTGGGAAGCTGCGCGAGCAGAATCGCGCCGTAGAACCAGAACCAGGAGATACCCAGCATCGAGCGCCACACGACGATGTTCTCGCGCCCGATCCCGAGGTTGCGCCAGGTTTCGCTCACCGGGTTCCAGTTGATGCGCAGTCCGGCATCCACCGGTGGCGTGAACGGAATGGCTCGACTAACCAGCCATCCGCCAATCGCAATGGCCACCGATAGCGCACCCGCGAGCAACGGCCCGTTCGGCTTCACTGCCACCACCAGGCCTCCGGCGATGGTCCCGATGAGAATGGCGATGAACGTCCCCGACTCGACGAGGCCGTTGCCGCCGACGAGCTCTTCGGTGCGCAGATGCTGCGGAAGGATCGAGTACTTGACCGGGCCGAACAGCGTGGAGTGCACGCCGAGGAGCGCGAGCGCGCAGAACAGCAGCGTCACGTTCTGCTGCCAGAAGCCGAACACGCCGATCACCATGATCGCAATCTCGAGCAGCTTGATCCAGCGGATCAGCGTGGACTTCTCGAACTTGTCGGCGAGCTGTCCGGCGGTCGCCGAAAACAGCAGGAACGGCGCGATGAACACCGCGCCGATGAGGTTGACCAGCGTCGACGATTCCGCCGCGCCGCTTGCCAGCGCGGCTTCGAAGGTGACGAACACCACGAACGCGTTCTTGAACACGTTGTCGTTCGCCGCGCCGAGGAATTGCGTCCAGAAGAACGGCGCGAATCGCCGTTGCCGAAGCAGCGCGAACTGGTGCGGCTCGTGCGCGACGACCTCCTGCGGCGCGGTTGCGTCGGGTTGCGAGGCGGCGGTCGAGGTCGATGTGCTCATCGGCCCGAGCCGATCGAATCGAAGCGAGCGTCGAGATAGCCGCGCACTGCGTCGAGCGCGCGCCGTACCGCCTGCGGTACGGGGCGGTAGCGCACTTCGCGTCCGCTCTTGCGACAGCGCAGTACGCCGGCCTCACGCAGCACGCGCAGATGATGGGCAACCGCGGTACGCGACAGCGGCGTGGCAGCGGCGATCTGGCTCACGCTGAGTTCCTCGTCGGCTTCGAACATCAGAAGTATGCGCTGGCGATGCGGGTCCCCCAGCGCGGTGAACGTGGCGGCGGTCTTCTGCCAGGCGCGCGGCAGGCCGCGCTGGTAGCTCGGGTGCATCGCAAAATGACTAAAACACTAGTTGTTTAGTCGTCAGTGTGACGGTCGTGCGCGCCTGTTGTCAAGACGGCTCGCACGGCCCCGATAAGCGGCGCTCGCGCGCACGGCGCGTAGCGAGGCGCAGCGTCAAGACACCCGGTTCGAGGGCCGCCCGAGTGAGCCACCGAAGGCTTGCAGCCATCCGATACAATGCATCGAAGCACTCCTGCGCGCCTGCCGGGCGATCCATGCAACAGTATCTCGATTTCATGCGCCACGTGCGCGACCACGGGCACCGCAAGGCCGACCGCACCGGTACCGGCACGCTATCGGTGTTCGGTTACCAGATGCGCTTCGATCTCGCGCGCGGGTTCCCGCTGCTGACCACCAAGAAGCTGCACACGCGCTCGATCATCCACGAGCTGTTGTGGTTCCTGCGCGGCGAGACCAACGTGCGCACCCTGCAGGAGCAAGGCGTCACCATCTGGGACGAGTGGGCCGACGCCAACGGCGACCTGGGGCCGATCTACGGCTATCAATGGCGCAGCTGGCCGGCGCCCGGCGGTGGGCACATCGACCAGATGACCAACCTGCTGGCGGAGATCCGGCGCAATCCCGATTCGCGTCGCCTGATCGTGTCGGCATGGAACGTCTCCGACCTGCCGCGGATGAAGCTGCCGCCCTGCCACCTGCTGTTCCAGTTCTACGTGGCCGATCGCAGGCTGTCGTGCCAGCTCTACCAGCGCAGCGCCGACATCTTCCTCGGGGTGCCGTTCAACATCGCCTCGTATGCGCTGCTCACGCACATGGTGGCGCAGCAGTGCGATCTTGGCGTGGGCGATTTCGTCTGGACCGGCGGGGACTGCCACCTGTACGTCAATCACCTCGAGCAGGTCGAGGAACAATTGTCGCGAACGCCGCGAGCGCTCCCGACGCTTGCGATCGAACGCAAGCCGCCGACGCTTTTCGAGTACCGCTTCGAGGATTTCGAGATCCGCAACTACGATCCGTGTCCGGCGATCAGGGCGCCCGTGGCGGTTTAGCGAGCAAAAGTTTCGCGAGCCGGTCGCCAGGGAGTTGGCTCACGCGCGTCAGCGCGGCTCGCACCGGCGCCGGCCGCAGGCTCCGCGCCCGCCGGCTCGCGAAACTTTTGCCCGCCCAAAAAAAGAAGCCCGCCTGGAGGAGGAGGACGGGCGAGGGGGAACCGGGGTCGCGCGCGCTCGGCGTGCGACCGAAACGGGGGTAACGCGCTACACCACGCTCCGCGCGGCGTTGATGCGCTCGGCCAGCGCTTCGAGAGCGGCTTCCTGAGCGGTGCTTTCGTCGTCGCGCCGATCCTTGCGCCCGTCGGGCACAGCCTCGCCATGGCGTTCGAGCCAATGGGCAGCCAGTTCGGGTGCGAAGGTCATGCGGCGCTCCAATCTGCACTTCGAAAATCACGCTCGAAGAGCTCAAAGCAAACCACATGCCAATGACATCACGATGACGCGAACGGCATCGGCGCCATCGATTTACGGGCTGTACAGGGTATTACGACGGGCAGCGACGGGACTTGAGCCCCTGTATGCTCCCGTCATTTGTCGCAAGGTGCCGACGCGCGGCGGTGTAATCGATGCAACGAGTTGAAAACACGTAACAATTCCTGTCGCCCGAACCCGACAGAAGCGCGCGGCGTTGCAAAATCAGTGTTTGGCTTCTTTGAACATCGCCGGCTCGAGGCGATGGCGCTGGAGGAGCTTGTAGAACTCGGTTCGGTTGCGCTTGGCAAGCTGCGCCGCCTGCGTCACATTGCCTCCGGTGATCTTCAGCAGGCGAACCAGGTAATCGCGCTCGAAGCTCTTGCGTGCCTCCTCGAACGGCACGAGCGCGGCAGCATCCTCTTTCAGGGCGTTCTGCACCACCGACGCAGGAATCACCGGACTGGTGGTGAGTGCAACGCATTGCTCGAGCAGATTGAGAAGTTGGCGAACGTTCCCCGGCCACGGGGCTGCGACGAGCAGCGCCATCGCGTCGGGTGCGAGCGTCGGCACCGATTTGCGATACCGCTCTGCAAGTTTGCGCAAGATGTCGGCGGCGAGGAGCGGGATGTCCTCGCGGCGCTCCGCGAGCGGCGGCAGATGCAGCGAGACCACGTTGAGCCGGTAGTAGAGGTCCTCGCGGAACTGCCCGTTGCTGCGCTGCGTCTCGAGATCGCGATGCGTCGCGGAGATCACGCGCACGTCGACGGGGATCGACTGCGTCGCCCCGACCGGACGCACCTCGCCTTCCTGCAACACGCGTAGCAATTTGACCTGCAGCGGCAGGGGCATGTCGCCGATCTCGTCGAGGAACAGCGTGCCCCGATCGGCCGACTGGAACAATCCTTTGTGCGCCTGCACAGCGCCGGTGAATGCGCCGCGCGCGTGTCCGAACAGCTCCGATTCGAGCAGGTCGCCCGGAATCGCGCCGCAGTTCACGGCCACGAACGGCATGTCGGCGCGACGACTTGCCCGATGAATGGCCCGCGCGAGCAGCTCCTTGCCCGTGCCCGATTCGCCGTAGATGAGCACGCTCGCCTCGGAGTCGGCGACCAGCCGCGCCTGGCGCAGCAGGTCCTCCATGCGGGGGCTGCGCGTGATGATGCCCTCGCGCCACTCGGCGCCGCGATCCCCTTCCCCGCCGCTGCCCTCGCCCGACACCTTCATCGCCGCGGCCACCTTTTGCAGCAGCTCCTGGCTGTCGAAAGGCTTGGTCAGGAAGCCGAACACGCCGCGCTCCGTCGCGGCGACTGCGTCCGGAATCGTGCCGTGCGCCGTGAGGATGATCACCGGAAGCGCCGGGTGCTCGCGGTGGATCGACTGGAAGAGTTGCAT
>DATKLH010000094.1:0-2856 GCA_035542515.1 Casimicrobiaceae bacterium | reverse complement strand
GATGCGCTGCGCAACGAGCTCGATCGGGCGCCGTAACAGAGCTTGATTCGCAGGAGGTCTTCGTGAAACTTCGTTATCTATGCATTGCAGGTTCCGCGGTTGCGTTGCTTGCCGCCTGCGCGACGCTGCCACCGCCCGACGAACAGGTCGAGCGGGCGCGCTCGTCGGTTTCGGCCGTCGAGACCGACCCGCAGGTTGCGCGATACGCTCCCCTCGAGCTCAGTCGCACCGAGACGGCATGGCAGCGCGCCGAGACCGCGTGGCGCCACGGCGACGATCGCGACCAGGTGCACCATCTCGCTTATCTCACCATCCGGCAGGCGGATTTCGCGCGCGAAACGGCGCGGCAGCGCGCTGCGGAAGCGGCGATCTCGAACGCCGACGCCGAGCGCGAACGCGTTCAGCTGCAGGCACGTACGCGCGAAGCCGAAGCGGCAAGGCTGCAGGCCGAGGCTGCGCAACAGGCCGCGATCGAGCATCAGCGCGACGCCGACGCAGCGCGCGTGGCCGCCGAGCGTCAACGGGCGCGCGCCGAGGATGCCCGGACACAGGCGTCGATCGCCGCGGAACGCGCGGACCTCTCGCGTCGGCATGCCGCCGCCGCCGAGCAGGAAGCGAGCATTGCGCGCGAGCAGGCCGCCGCAGCGAGCTCGCAGCTCAGCCAGGTGCAGCAGCAGGCATCGCAGCTCGCCGAGGAAGTGCGCGGGCTCAAGGCGCAGCGCACCGATCACGGCACCATCGTCACGCTGGGCGATGTGCTGTTCGACGTTGATCGCGCCACGCTCAATCCCGGCGGAGAACGCGCCGTGCACGAGCTCGCGGCGATGCTCGCGGCCCATCCGGAGCAGCGGATCACCATCTCGGGCTTCACCGACAACACCGGATCGGACAGCTACAACCAGACGCTGTCGGAAAACCGCGCCTCGTCGGTGCGCGGCGTGCTCGTTGCATCCGGCATCGCGCCCGATCGCATCCTGACCCGCGGTTACGGAAAATCGTATCCGGTCGCGACCAACCGAACCGAAGCGGGACGGCAGCTCAACCGGCGCGTGGAAGTCGCGATCGCGGATTCCTCGACCAACGTGTCGAGCACTGCGCCGATCGGTACTGCGGTTCCCGCAGAAGCCGCGATCGCGTCGCCGTCCGCCGCGATGCCGGCTCCGCCTTCGACGCTCGCAACGCCGACGCGCTAGCGTTCCAGTTGCAACGCGGTGTGGGCGTCCGTCATCCGTGCTACGTGCACAAAACGGTTACGGTCGCCCCCCCGCTCGAGCGGTAACGCGGCGACGTTCGGTTTGCATCGGCCGGTCGCGGCGCCTACCCACCGCCGGATCAGGTCGGCGTCGCGCGTTTGCGCAAGCGCTCGCGGAAACGCTCGAAGCGCTGGAAGTGCGCGAGCGCGCGTAACGCGCCGGCGATCTCGTCGAAGACCGGAACGCCGCACGCGAGCGCGCGATCCCGCGCAGTGCGCTTGCGTTCGTCGATCGCAGCGGATCCATCCGAGCGCAAGGCAAGCAGAATCGGCGTGCCCTCGCGATCCTCGCGACGCGCCTGGATCATGCCATCGACGAGGTGATCGAGCACCTCGTCGGGGATGCTCGGATTGGTCAGGAACTGCGGCATGTTGATGTGAAACAGGACCGCGTCGGGTCGCTCGCCGGCTAGAATCGCGGCAAGGAGCGGACGCGCGATGCGTCCGTCGTTCATGCGCAGCGCGCCTGACGGCGTATCCATTGGATTGTCGAAGGAGGTGCCGGCAGGCAGGCCCAGCGTGTGCAGCGATGCTCGAGTAGCTTCGCTCATTTCGCGGACGTGCATGCCGAGTCGCGACATCGCATCGGTCGCCAGCACGGCGGCGCCACCGCCGTTGCCGACGATGAAGGCGCCGTCGCCCGGTCGCGCGACGCGCGGCTCCAGACATTGGAAAGCGAGCAGCGTGTCGATCAACTCGTCCACGGAATCGACCAGCATCGCGCCGGTCTGACGCGACAGCGCCGCCCACAACCGGTCGTCGCCGGCGAGCGCCCCGGTGTGAGTCGACGCGATGCGCTGGCCCTGCCGCGTGCGCCCGCCCTTGAGGATCACGACCGGCTTGCGCGCATTCGCCTGCCGCAGCATTTCGAAAAAGCGCCGCCCGTCGGGCATGGACTCGAGATAGAGGCCGATGACGCGAGTGCTCTCGTCGGCGAGGAAGTACTCGAGGAAGTCCGAAGGCGCAAGATCGATGCAGTTGCCGATCGACACCACGCCGCTGTACCGCAGGCCGCGCTGCACCCCCCGGCGCAGCATGTCGGTGGAAATGCCGCCGCTTTGCATGGCGACACCGACGCTGCCTGCCTCACGCGGACAATCCCTGATGTACACGAGGCGGCCGCGCGGCGAATAGGTGCCCAGACAATTGGGGCCGATCAGGCGAACGCCCTTTTCGCGGGCGACGGCGAGCAACTCTCGACTCAGCGCCTCGCCTTCCGCGGTCTCGCCAAAGCCGCTCGCCATGATCTGCGCGAAGCGCACGCGCTCGCCGCCGGAACGAATCAGCTCGGGAACGCGGTTGGCGGAAATCGCGATGAACGCGTAGTCGATCGGGCCGGGACAATCGGCGAACGAGCGGTAGGCCTTGATCCCGTTGATGGTCGCCGCTGTCGGATGAATCGGATACACCGGTCCGTCGAAACCGAGCGCGAGCGTGAAATCGAGCACGTCGTTGGCGCGCGTGCGATTGCCCGCCGACGCACCGACGATCGCGATGCTGCGCGGCTCGAACAGCGGCTTGAAGCGCTGCCGCACATCCGAGAGCGCGCGATCACGCGACATCGGGACCATCCTCGCGCAGCACGATGCGGGCGTCGACGGCGA
>DATKLH010000093.1:0-9976 GCA_035542515.1 Casimicrobiaceae bacterium | reverse complement strand
CGACGAGGTCCGGACGCGGCGAGTAGAGCGGCTCGCGGTGCTGCGGGATGCCGTCGGGGAAGTTCCACACGATCGCGCGTGCTTTCGCGTTGCCGAACGGATGACAGCCGTGCTTCAGGGTGACGCGCTGGATGCCCCCGGATAGGTCGGTCTTCCAGTTCTTGCCCTCGGCAGCCTTCTTCTCGGCGTCGGTGAGCTCGTCCCACCAGCCGAGCTTTTTCAGCAGCAAGTGATCGAACTCGGGATAACCGGTGGTGAGGTCACCCCCCTTGGGATACGAGCCGTCTTCCGCGAGGAGGTTCACGCCGTCGCGTTCCACACCGAAGTTGGCACGGAAGCAGCCGCCGCCGTCCATGACGTGCTTGGACGTGTCGTACAGATTCGGCGAGCCCGGATGCTTGATCTCGGGCGTTCCATAACAGGGCCACGGGAGCCCGTAGTAGTCGCCGTCGCACGGCCCGCCCTTCGCGCGCAGCGTGCGCACGTCGAAGGTGTTCTGGTTCTTCATGTGCAGCTTGAGCCGCTCGGGCGACTGGCCGGTGTAGCCGATGGTCCAGTTCGACGCGTTGATCTCCTTGAGGATCGACTCCGGCGTGGGCTCCTCGAACTTCGCATCGCCATCCGGCTTCCACAGCGTGAGCTTCTTGACGAACTCGTTGCCGAAACCGAACTTCTTCGCGAACGCGTACATGATCGCGTGGTCGGTCTGCGACTCGAACAGCGGCGAGATGACACGTTCGCGCCACTGCACCGAGCGGTTGCTCGCGGTCACCGAGCCGGAAGTCTCGAACTGCGTGCAGGCCGGCAGGAGGTAAACGCCATCCTTGCGCACCATCGCCGCCATCGCCGCGGTCGCGGATGGATACGGGTCGATGACCACCAGCGTGTCGAGCGCCTTCATCGCCTCGACCATTTCCTTGCCGCGCGTCTGGCTGTTCGGCGCATGTCCCCAGTAGACGACCGCACGCAGGTTGCTGTCCTGGTCGATGAGCTCGTTCTTCTCGAGCACGCCGTCGATCCAGCGCGACACCGTCATGCCGGGCTTTTCCATCATCGTCTGGTTCTGGAAGCGGCCCTTGATCCAGTCGTAATCGACGCCCCACACCGCGGCGTAGTGCTTCCATGAACCGGTCGCGAGCCCGTAGTAGCCGGGCAGCGAGTCGGGGTTGGGACCGACGTCGGTGGCGCCCTGCACGTTGTCGTGGCCGCGGAAGATGTTCGCGCCGCCGCCGGCCACGCCGATGTTGCCGAGGGCGAGTTGCACGATGCACGACGCGCGCACGATCGCGTTGCCGATGCTGTGCTGGGTCTGGCCCATGCACCACACAATGGTCGACGGCCGGTTCTTGGCCATCATCTCGGCGACCTTGTAGACCTGCGCCTCGGGAATGCCGGTGACCTCCTGGACCTTGTCCGGGGTCCACTTGGCCAGCACTTCTTCCTTGACCTTGTCCATCCCATAGACGCGGTCGTGGAGGTACTGCTTGTCCTCCCATCCGTTCTTGAAGACGTGGTGGAGGATGCCGAACAGGAACGCGATGTCGCTGCCCGAGCGGATGCGCACGTACTCGTCGGCCTTGGCCGCGGTACGCGTGAAGCGCGGGTCGACGACGATCATCCGCGCGCCGGTCTCCTTCGCATGCAGCATGTGCAGCATCGACACCGGATGCGCTTCGGCAGCGTTGCTCCCGATGTACATCGCGCACTTGGTGTTGTGCATGTCGTTGTAGGAGTTGGTCATCGCGCCGTAGCCCCACGTGTTCGCCACGCCGGCGACCGTGGTGCTGTGGCAGATGCGCGCCTGGTGATCGCAGTTGTTGGTGCCGAAGAACGACACGAACTTGCGCAGCAGGTAGCTCTGCTCGTTGCTGTGCTTGCTGCTGCCGATCCAGAACACCGCGTCGGGACCCGCCTCCTTGCGGATCTTGAGCAGCCGATCACCGACCTCGTTGAGCGCATCGGCCCAGCTCATCTGTTGCCACTTGCCGTTGACCAGCTTCATCGGCGTCTTCAGCCGGTACTCGCCGTGACCGTGCTCGCGCACCGAGGCGCCTTTCGCGCAATGCGCACCGAGATTGAGCGGCGAATCGAACACCGGCTCCTGGCGCACCCACACGCCGTTCTCGACCACGGCATCGACCGAGCAACCGACCGAGCAGTGCGTGCAGACCGTGCGATGCACTTCGCGCTTCACGTCACCGTCGGCCGCCTGGGCAGGGGCCGCGGTCATCGATCCGAACGGCAGTTGCGTAGCGACGGCGCCCGTGCCGGCGGCGATGCCCGAACGCTTGAGGAAGGTGCGACGGTCCATGGTGCGCACCTTGGCGCCCGACAGCCGCGCGAGGCTCGGCCCGCTCGCGCGGGCGACATCCGACTTGCGAGTCAGCAGCATGACTTCACTCTCCTGGATGCGCGCGGGCGGTTACAGGCGCGCCGAGTCGTAGTAGTCGCGCACGTGCTCGGTTTCCCGATAGCTGGCGCCGCTTGCCGGCGCTGCCGACGCTTGCGCAGCCACCGCACCAACGGCGGGCGCTGCCGCGGCGGCGGCCGCTCCGGCGCCGGAAGCACCCAGCGCGAACAGGAACCGGCGGCGCTTGGCGTCCGCGGCAGGCGTAGAGGTGTCCGGGGTGATGCGGGGGTCGGGCGAGCCAGGCATGCGCGCCTCCTTGTGAAAGTCGACTCGTGACATGGGATCGTTATTCATTCCATGACGAGCGAGTCACGTTCGACCGCCATGTAGACGCTCGTCAATTCTGCTACGCAGCGGTAGTAATTGGCAATACTATTGCCCAATATTGCATCGCAGCAAGCGAATACCCAGCTGCCGATGTGGGCTTCGAAAAAGGTTCGTTGCACGTCGAGCTCGGCGGGCCTGAAGTCGGTATCGCCCGCCACGAGCAATCGCATGGTTTCGAACAGCAACGCGAGGTGATCCTCGACCAGCTGCGAATCTGCCCGCCGTGCCACGCCAAGACGCTTGAGATCCGCGCGCAGCTCGACCAGCGGCCGCTCCATCATGAAGCCGGCGAGCCAGTGTGACGCGTGCAGGTTCACCTCGCATTTGCCGACCCCGACAAAGAGATCGAAGTACTCCTGGCGCGCCGCGTCGGCGTCCATCGCGGAGCTCGCGTCCGACAGGCGGTTGTAGGCGCGAGCGAAGGGAGTGTCCTCGGGAGCGATGCGCGGCGCTTTCGCGATCTGTAACAGCAGGCGCTCGTCGGGCGCCGCCGCATACAGCCGCGCAAGCAACGCATAGAGGTCGGAACGAGCGCGATCCTCCGGCTCGATGCGGTGATGGATGGAAACAGGAGCGATCGAGCTCATGGCTAGGGCAGGTCCAGGAGACGTCGTATGGATGTCACGGGGACGGTGGCGCGTGGTCCGCTGTGACGCTTGCCGGAAGTCAGGGCCGGATGAGGCGTGCCGGTCGACGGATCGCATCGCGCAATCCACGTGCCCGTGGAGTCGGTAATGCCGCGCACTGACAGGGCCGCCGAAAACGTCACCTACGTCTCCAGCTTGCCTGCGGATTGCATCATGTCGACCACGCGGCAGTCGGCGCACATGCGCAAACGATCCAACGCTCCAGACGCGACGAACATCGAGTGTCCGCGCAGCTTGTCGAGCATTGTGTCGATCATCTTCTGCGTGCCGAGCGGCTTGCCGCAGCGCGTGCAGTGGGCGACGGCCGCCTCGTTGAGCACCCGCGGGGCACGGGCCTGCGGCGTGACCGCGAGGCGCGGCACCAGCGTGATCGCGTTCTCGGGACAGGTCGCGGCGCAGATGCCGCACTGAACGCATTTCGACTCGATGAGCCGCAACTGCGGCGCCTCGTGGTGATCGAGCAGCGCGCCCTCGGGGCACGATCCGACGCAAGCGAGGCACATCGTGCAGGCCTGTCGATCGACCTCGATCGCGCCGAACGGCGCCCCCTGCGGCAAGGCGATCGCCTGCTGCGGCACGGGGGCATGCTGCACGAGATGATCGATGGCCAGAAACAGCGTGGTGCGTTTTTCGTTGGTGGCCGCGAACGAGGCAGCCACGCGCGGCGGCAATGCAGGAACCAGCGACCACACCGCAGCCTCGAACGCGCGCGTGTCCGAGCCGTCGATGATCGCGAAATGGCTGCCCTGGTAACCGAGGGCATCGGCGATGCGGTCACCCACGCGCTGCTGGAACGCGAGCGCTTCCCGATAGTGTGGCGCCTCGTTGCCGCTGGCCAGCACCAACGCCTGGCTCGCGCCCCACGCGAGCGCAGCAAGCCAAAGATCGAGGCCTACCGAAGCAACATGATGGATCTCGATCGGGATCACCCGCGCCGGCAGCCCGCGCCCAAGCCGGGCCAGGCGTGCGATCGCCGCGTTGCTCTCCGCCGCATGGAACAACAAGCAGGCATCGCGTCCGCCGGCGTCATGGTAGGCGCCGAGCAGTGTTCGAACGCGTGTGCCGAGATCCGACGGCGACGGGAAGTCGTAGCGAATGGCGCCCGACGGACACACCGTCGCGCACCCGCCGCAACCCATGCACAGGTGCGGCTCGACGACCACGCCATCACCGTCGGGTGCGATCGCACCCGTGCTGCAGACATCGATGCACTGGCTGCAGCCGATCTTCCTCGACCGGCTATGCGCGCAGATCGACGCCTTGTAGGAGAAATACTTCGGCTTCTCGAACTCGCCCGTCATGGTCGCGAGCTCGGCGACTGCACGCGCCTGCGCAACGGCATCATCGCCGGGCGCGTAATAGCCCTGCGGCGGTTGGACCTGCGACATCAGCGGCTGACGTGCGAGGTCCAGCACCAGGTCGAAAGACGCTTCGCGCGAGGGCGCGCCACGCTCGAAGTCGATCGCCCCGATGTCCCCGCACGCCGCAACGCAATCGCGGTGATCGCGGCAACGATCGAGATCGATCTGATAGCTGAGATCGATCGCGTGCTCGGGGCAGGCGCGAATGCAGGCATTGCATCGCGTACAGGCGTCGAGATCGATCGGATTGCGCTGGCGCCATTCCACCTCGAAGTCGCCGAGCCAACCGCCGAGGCGACTGACCTCGCCCGAGTAGATCGGATAGTCGCGCTGAGCCGGTAGCTCGATCCCGCGCACACTGGTCATGAGCACGGTCACGGCCAGCACATCCTTGAGTGCGTCGGCCCAGTACAGCGCCGCGTCGCCCGGTCCCACGATGAGCAAGCGTCCGCTCGAGCGAAATGCAACGCGCGGCACCGGATCGCCCTCGGGCAGCGCTGCCGCGGCAAGCAACGCCGCGATCTTCGGCGTCGCCACGCGGGCGTCGGCCGACCAACCACCGGTCTCGCGAATGTTCACGAAGCGGATCGTCTGCACGCGCGCGCCCTGCTCCGCGGTCTCGCCGAGCAGGCGTTCCTCCTGCGTGCAAGCCGCGATCACGTCACCTTGCGCGCCAGCCGCGAACGCGGCCAGTTCCCTTTGGCACAGCGCGGTGTGGATCGTCGGCGGCGCCGGCAGCCTTGCGGCGCGCGCGATGGCCGCCGCATCGAGCGGCATCGTACCGTTGCACGAACAGAGGAAAAGCTTCTTGTCCGCGAAGCTCATCGCTGGTTGTTCGAGTCGATGCGCGGATTGAGTGGCGGAGCGGATGACACGGAATCGGCCTGCTTCTGCTGGCCATTCGAGTCGTCCGCAATCTCCGGTGTTCCGGTGCAAACGGTCGGCGGCGTTTCACCTGTAAGGGCGGGTGCCGGATTCGCTTGCGGCGCGGAAGACTCGCCGGGCGACTGCGAATCGGCCTGGGCTTGCGCTTCGTCGGGAATGTCCTCCGCGATTCCGTCCGCGGTGATGCGCATCTGCGGCGGCGCGAAGATCCTGCGCGCCGACACGAGCTGGCGCACGAGCTCGGGTTCGATCGGATCGGGCTTGCTGTAATCGTCGATGTAGACGTCCAGACCATCCATCACGTTGAAGTGCGGGTCGCTGAACAGCTTCCGCAACGCGCCGCGCTTGAGCGTCTCGTCGACCTCGGGGCGCATGAACACACTGAAGTCGGACTCGATACTGAGCGATTCGATAGCGGGCAACGGGACCGGCGTCGGGTTCGGCTCGGTCGGGTTCGGGGAGGTCGCTTGCGCGGGCGTCATGGCCGGAACATCGGATGCGGCGGGTGTGTTCGTCGCAGCGGAAGCCAGCGGCGTGTCCGCGGTCGGCTCGACCTTGTCCCCACGCGCCGCGGCGCGCTTGCGCTCCGACCAGCGGCGCAGCGAGAAAGGACGCGGGTTGTCGGATGCGGCCATTGCGATCAGCAAGGAAATACGGCCATGGTTGGCGAGATCAGGAAACCTTGTCAGCGAACGGATCGTTGCGACGGACCTTGCGGCGCGGCTCCGGCTTGTAGTGCTCGGCGACGAATGGCTTGAGCCACTCGGCGAGATCGTTGGGCAGCGGTAGCCCGTCGACCTGCTCGCCGGCATCGAGCGAACGCGCCGCTTCGTTATAACTCAACGTGACGACCACCACGCGCACCGGAGGCTCCGCGCCTTCTTCCTCGCGCCGCCACATCACGAACAGCTTGGGATCGGGCGAGGTGATATTCAGAAAGTAGCCTTCGGCCTCGCTCGGATGCACCGAAACGCATACGCCGCGGGCGGTCCAGCGCGAACCATCGACCCCGTCGCGGTCATACACGATGTCGTCGCCTGGCTGCGCACCGGTGGACACGCGCGCAGGCTGCCAGCGCTCGCTTTGCCAACGGTTGTCGAGCGTGATGCGTTCCATGGTCACGTCGACAAAAAACCGTAACTCGCGCATGGTCTTGCGGGGCCCATCTGCGGAATTGCTTGAATTCTACACTTCGGTCCTCATCGCAGATGCTCTGCTAACATTGGCCTACACGTGTCTGTCCCCCGATGAAACGCGTCATTCCACTTACCGAGCTGCGCAGCGATACCTTGTCGGAGCTGCTGCGCAACGGGGCTGCCTCAACGCAGCAGCCGCCGATCGACCAGCGCGGACGAGGCTTGCACGACCTGCGCATTTCGGTCACCGACCGCTGCAACTTCCGCTGCGTCTATTGCATGCCGAAGGACGTTTTCGGCCGCGACTATCCGTTCCTGCAGCATTCCGAGCTGCTGACCTTCGAGGAGATCGCGCGCGTGGCGCGGGTGTTCGTCGGTCTCGGCGTGCAGAAGATCCGTCTCACCGGCGGCGAACCGCTCCTGCGACGCAACGTCGAGCGACTGGTGGAGCAGCTCGCTGCGATCGGTGAGGTCGACCTCACACTGACCACCAACGGATCGCTCCTGGCGCGCAAGGCGCGCGCGCTGCGCGATGCCGGCTTGAAGCGCGTTACCGTCAGCCTCGACGCGCTCGACGACACGACGTTTCGCGTGATGAACGATGTCGACTTCCCGGTGGCGAAAGTGCTCGAGGGGATCGACGCCGCGGCTGCGGCCGGCCTTGCGCCGATCAAGGTCAACGCGGTGGTCAGGCGCGGCATGAACGAGCATGCCATCGTGCCGCTCGCTCGCCATTTCAAAGGCAGCGGGCACATCGTGCGTTTCATCGAGTACATGGACGTCGGCGCAACCAACGGATGGCGCATGGACCATGTGGTCCCGGCCGCGGAAGTCATTGAGCGCATCGATCGTGAACTGCCGCTGGAACCGGTCGATCCGAACTACGAAGGCGAAGTGGCCGAGCGCTGGCGCTATCGCGACGGCTCCGGGGAGGTCGGCGTGATCGCGTCGGTGACCCAGGCGTTCTGCTCGACCTGCACACGTGCGCGCCTGTCCACCGACGGCAAGGTCTACACCTGCCTGTTCGGTACCGAGGGCTACGATCTTCGCGCACTGCTCCGCGGCGGGGCCGATGACGAGCAGCTGCGTGCCGCCGTTGCAGCGATCTGGAGCGCGCGTGATGACCGTTACTCCGAACTCCGCAGCGCGCACACGCCGGGGATGAAAAAGGTGGAGATGTCGTATATCGGCGGCTGAGCCACCTGGCGGGCGATAGGTCTTTGCAGAGAGCTCTGCGCATGTGCACGCCAATGCTCGGCGCGGGTCGAAACACTTCAGTGAGGTGCTCCGCCGCTTGCTCCGCACGGTCCGATCGCCCACCGCCCATCGCCGATCGCCCAGCTTCATGAACGCACCCAACTCTCCCTACCGCCCCGTCCTCACCAGCGCCGCGCGTCCCGCGACGTTCGACGTGCGTGCCACCGACGAGCACGGCGAGGAACGCGCGATTGCCATCGCGGGCGAGCATCCGCTGACCCTCTACGTCGACAAGCAGGAACTGTTGACGCTGATGACGCTGGGCGCCGCACCCGAGGCCCTGGCGATCGGCTATTTGCGCAACCAGCGCCTCATCGCGTCGATCGAAGACATCGTCGCGGTGCAGGTCGACTGGGACGTCAACGCCGTCGTGGTCACCACGCGCTCGGGTATCCAGGGCCTCGCCGAGCGCCTGCAAAAGAAGACGACCACCAGCGGCTGCGGGCAGGGTACCGTGTTCGGCGATCTCATGGAGGAGATCGACAGCATCGAGCTGCCGGCCGAGGCATCGCTCACGCGCGCCACGCTCTATGCGCTGCTCGACCGCGTGCGCCTGCACGAGACGATCTACAAACAGGCCGGCGCGGTGCACGGTTGCGCGCTGGCAACCAACGAGTCCGGCGATTCGCGCATCCTGATGTTCGTCGAGGATGTCGGACGTCACAACGCGGTGGACGCCATCGCGGGCCAGATGTGGCTCGACCGTATCGACGGCGGCGACAAGATCTTCTACACCACCGGGCGCCTCACCTCCGAGATGGTGATCAAGGCCGCGCAGATGGGCATACCGTTCCTGGTGTCGCGTTCCGGGCTGACGCAGATGGGCCACGAGATCGCGCAGAAGGTGGGCATGACGATGATCGGCCGCGCGACCAACAAGCACTTCCTGCTGTTCACCGGCGCTCAGCGTTTCCTGCCGTGAACGCGCGTACGGCCGCGAGCGGCCGCTGCCATTGCGGCGCCGTACGCTTCAGCGCCCGGTTTCCTTCGCGTTTCGTGGCGCATTGCCATTGCGAGAGTTGCCGTCGCGCGCACAGCTCGGCTTTCGTGACCTGGGCAGGATTCGCCACCGAGCAGGTGGAAGTGACGCTTGGACGCGACGAGCTGGCGGTACACGAGTCCTCGCCCGGGACGCGGCGCTCGTTCTGTCGGCGTTGCGGCACCAAGCTTTTGTTCGAGTCGACTCGCTGGCCTGGCGAGACGCACATCGCGCTCGCCGCGTTCGACGAGCCGGTCGATCGCGCACCCGGCGGCCACGCCTTCTACGAAGAGCATGTCGCCTGGCTGCCGGCGCTTGCACAAACGCCATGAGACCCGAACGCGCCGACATCACGGGCATCGTGCTCGCGGGCGGACAGGGCCGGCGCATGGGTTCGGTGGACAAGGGCCTGGTCGATTTCGCCGGACGGCCGCTGATCGCGCATGTCCTGGCCCGGCTTGCGCCACAGGTGGGCGCTCTGGTCATCAACGCGAATCGAAACCACGGGCGCTACGCGAGCTTCGGCGTGCCGGTCATCGCCGATGCCGTCGGCGGATTCGCCGGCCCGCTGGCGGGCCTGCATGCGGGACTCGCGGCGACGGCAACGCCGTTCGTGGTCACCGCACCGTGCGATTCGCCGTTTGTCGCAGCGGACCTGGTTGGGCGTCTCGCCGCACCCTTCGCGCAAGACCAGATCGATATCGCGGTGGCCCGCACCTTCGACCAGCCGCATCCGGTGTTCGCGCTGGTGTCGCGCACCGTGCTGCCTCATCTGGCGGCCTTCCTTGCTGCCGGAGGACGCAAGATCGACGCGTGGTATGCGACGCTCCGCGTGAGTGAGGTGCAATTCGACGACGAAGCCGATGCGTTTCGCAACATCAATACGGTCGAGGAGCTGGCGGTGCAGGAAACGGGCAACAGGAAATAGGAAGCAGGGGAAAGAGCAAACAGGCAATAGGCAATAGGCGATAGGC
>DATKLH010000092.1:0-5542 GCA_035542515.1 Casimicrobiaceae bacterium | reverse complement strand
GTATGACCAGCACCAGCTCATCGGCGGCGTGCGACCGTCGCTTGTAGACCGTCGCGACCGCGTCGAACGAGGGACCGCTCTTCCACTCGTGGTCGGCGTGGCAGACATAACACTTGTATTCCAGCAGTCGCGACGCCTGCTGCGCAGGCGATAGCGGCGAGGCGATGAAGCCCAATACGCCGATCAGGCACGTCAACCCGCGTACGAATCGGAATCGCTTCATGATCGCCCCGCGACGTAGATGCTCCGATGCCATCATGGCGCGGACGGTGGAAATGCTGTTGATGCCCGTCAAAGCGGGTCGATCTACGGCCGCCGATCAGTCTCAGCCCTCGATGAAGTCCTCGCCCCGCGCCCGGTAGTAGGCATTGATATCCGCCCACACGTCCGCAGCGGATTCGGCGAACCAGAACAGATTCGCGTCTTCCGGGTCGATCACCCCTTCCTCGAGCATGAAGTCGAAGTCGATGACGCGGCGCCAATAGCTTTCGCCGACCAGGATGATGGGTACCGGCGCAATCTTGCGCGTCTGGACCAGCGCGAGCGTCTCGAACAGCTCGTCGAGGGTTCCGAAGCCTCCGGGAAAGGCGACGAGCGCACGCGCGCGATGCATGAAATGCAGCTTGCGCATCGCGAAGTAGTGGAATCGGAGGCAGAGATCGGGCGTGATGTACGGATTGGGGTACTGGGCGATCGGCAACGCGATGTTCAATCCGACCGTTTTCGCGCCCGCCTCGAAGGCGCCGCGATTGGCGGCTTCCATGATGCCGGGGCCGCCGCCGGTCATCACGGCCAGCCGCAGCTTGCGCGCGGCTTCGTCGTGCAACCCGGCGATGATGCGGCCAAGCTCGCGCGCCACGTCGTAGTAGCGACTGTTGTGCAGGATCCGCGCGCACCTTCTCACAGCGCGAATGGACTCCTCGTCGTTCGGATCCGCGGCGAGCGCTGCACGCGCCGCTTCGAACCGGCGCGCCGCCTCCGCGGGCTCGGGGAAGCGCGTGCTGCCGAACACCACGATGGTGTGCTCGATGCCATGCGCGACCAGAAGCTCCTCCGCCTTGGCGTAATCGAGGTGAAGGCGAACGCCCCGCATCGAGGCGTCGCGGAGGAACGCGATGTCCTCGTCGGCCTGTCGATAGCTCGGGCTTGCGATCAGCTGTTGCACGCGCTCGGGCGCCGAGGCGTCGTCGACGCGCGATTTGGGGCGATGGCCTGGCAGCGGCGAGCGACGCTCCGGCAACAACGGTCCGCGAACAAACCGGCGAACCGCACCGCTGCCGACCTCGGGATCGTCGGCCATGAGGGTGACCGTCCTCAGCGGATCACGATCGCGTGGCAGCGCCGTTGCGCTCGACCGCCACGCCCGTGTTGGGATCGATCAGGACCAGGCTGTCGCGAATCGACTTCGCACCCGGCGTGTTCTCGACCAGGACGTGCAGCGCGCGGCGCTGGCGCTCGTCGAAAATGGTTCCCTTGAGCGTCACCACGCCGCCTCGCACGATGACGTCGATGCCGTGCATGGGGCACCAGGTCTGCTTCTTCATCTCGCGCACCACCTTCTCGCGCACCGCGGCGTCGGCGTCGGTCAACGGCTTGCGCTCGCCCAGCGCGGCCGCGACGGCCGACATGAGATCGGCGCGCGTCACGATGCCGGCCACGCGTCCTTCCTCGACCACCGGAACGCGCTTGATGCTGTGCTCGTCCATCAGCGCGACGATGTCGGTCAGGCTCGTGTCCGGGGTCACATGAATCACTTCACGCGACATCACCTGAGCTACCGTGAGCCCGTGGCTGCGCGAGTATTCCTCCGCCGGCGAGCCCGGACCCAGCAGCATCTCGAGCCAGCGACGGCGCGGCGCTTCGGTGTGGAGCTCCTGACGGCGCAGAAAGTCGGCTTCGCTGACGATGCCGACCAGCCGGCCTTCGGCATCCACCACAGGCATTCCGCTGACCTGATGGCTGATCATGCGCGCGATCGCTTCGCCGATCGGCGCCTCCGGCGCGACGGTCACTACGCAATGCGTCATCACGTCTCTGGCTTTCATCGCTCGCTCCTTGGCACACTTGTCTCGAATCTCGAGATCCGGCCGCACGTCCGGGCTTCATCACCTGCGCCTAATCGTAGGGCTGGATCGCGGCCGGTCGTTGATCGAAGTCAAGCCCGCGGCGGCATCCTGAACGCGAGCGCCGGGGACGACCGGGTCTAGCGCACGCGGCCGCAGCGCGTAAGTCGATCGCAAGCGCAAACTCGTACAACGCACCCGAAGCCCTCCATGCCCGCGTCGCATGCGAGCTTGACGTATGTCAACGCCTCGCTCGATTGCTGCCACAGCTTGCGAACTGTTACAAAGCACATCTGTCGGACGCGCACCAAAGATCCATAATGGAACTCGCTTGGAATGTCACGTTCCTTGCGCATGCGAGGATCGACAATGGTTGTCCGCCTGGCGTTTGCCTCCTGTTGCGCGCTGCTTCGAAGCCTTGCCCTGCTGGTCGTGACCACAGCGATGCTCTGCGCCGTGCCGGCCGCGGGCCAGTCAAACGAGCAGTCGACCTACTCGCAGGACGAGCTCGATCAGCTCCTCGCGCCGATAGCGCTCTATCCCGACGAACTGCTCAGCCAGGTCCTGATTGCCTCGACGTACCCGCTCGAAGTCGTCGAAGCGGCGCGGTTCGTGCAGCAGAACGCCCAGCTCACCGGCGACGCGCTCGACGACGCGCTGGCGGCGAGGAACTGGGATCCGAGCGTGCAATCGCTCGCGGCGTTTCCGCAGGTCCTGACGATGATGAGCGACAAGCTCGAATGGACCGAGCGCCTGGGCAACGCGTTCCTCGCCGACGAGCAGCGGGTGATGGACACCGTGCAGGCATTGAGACGAAAGGCGCAGGCGAGCGGCAATCTTGCATCGACGCCGCAGCAGAGCGTCACCGATCAGGACAACGAGATCGTGATCGAGCCGACGCAGCCCGACGTCGTGTACGTGCCGGTCTACGATCCGCTGGTCGTGTACGGGCCCTGGTGGGCGCCAGCGTATCCCCCATGGTTCTGGTATCCGCCGTACTACTACTTCGGCTATCCCGTGATCATTGCCGGAATCGTCTACGGCTATCCGTGCCCGATCCACCACGATCATTGGGGCTGGTCGCGACCCGACTGGCACGGTCATCACGTGATCATCGATCCGACCGACAACCGTTTCTGGCATCGACCGAATCGCCCCGCACCGCCGCCTTCACAGCCGTGGCAGCATTCGCAGTTCCATCGTCGCGGCGTTCCGTATCCCGACGCGCATACGCGCGAACGGTATCTACCCGTCAATCCCAATGACGTGCGCGGTCGGCAGGTGTTTCGCGGCTATCCATCGGCGCCCGCACCGCGCGTACCCGAGGCACCGCGACCCACGCTACCGTCAACGGGCGGAGAACTTCGCGCGGTACCTTCGCCGACACGGCCAGGTACAACGCCCTATACAGTCACGCCTCCGGCACCCTACTCCTCGCGCTCGTCCGTGTTCGACCCCGGCGTGTCGCGCGAACAATCGCGCATCAACGCACAGCGCGGCGCGCAAAGCCGCCAATCGATGCCGTCGCCGGCACCCGTGACGCGGTCGCCAGCGCCAGCGGCCCCGGCGGTGCGCGCACCGGCCGCCGCCCCCGCTCCTGCAACTCGCGCGCCTGCCCCGGGGCCTGCGCCGTCAGGTGGGCGACGCTGATCCCGATGCGCGACACGATGCCCACGAGGCGACTCATGATCATCCTTCCCTTGCGCGCGCGCTCGATCGCGACGCTTTTGCTGCTGGCATGCATTGCCATATCCGCCGGCTACGCCGTGGCGGACTCGCCACGCACGGCACCGCGCCCGGCGCAAGGTTATCCCACGACCGAGGCCGCCGTGGAGGCACTTGTCGCTGCCGTGCGCGCGGGGAATGTCGCGCGCATCGGCGCCATGCTCGGCGCCGGGAGTGCCGACTTGATCCATTCAGGCGATCCGGTCGCCGACCAGCGCGCACGCGAGCGGTTTGTCGCCAGCTTCGATCGACATTCGAAGATCGATATGCAAGGCGACGAGAAGGCAACGCTGCTGATCGGCGAGGGCGAATGGCCCTTTGCGGTTCCGCTGGTGAAGTCCGCCGGCGGATGGCACTTCGACGCCTCTTCGGGCGCGAAGGAATTCCTCGACCGGCGCATCGGTCGCAACGAGCTTGCCGCGATCCAGGTGTGCCTCGCGTACGTCGATGCGCAACGCGACTACGCGCTGACCGCTGGCGCCTCGGGCGGCGTTCATCAGTACGCGAGCAAGTTCGCGAGCACGCCGGGAAAGAAGGACGGCTTGTATTGGCCCACCGCGGACGGCGAGCCGCTCAGTCCGCTCGGATCGCTCGTCACCCAGGCCCACGCGGAGGGCTATCGCAAGCAGCCGTATCACGGTTACTACTACCGTATCCTGACCGCGCAAGGCGCCAACGCACCCGGCGGCGCGTACGACTACGTCGTGCGCGGACGCATGATCGGCGGCTTTGCGCTGGTCGCGTACCCAGCGAAGTGGGGTGTCTCCGGTGTGATGACCTTCATCGTCAGCCACGACGGGCGGGTGTACGAGAAGAACCTTGGCCCCGCCACTGCGACTGTCGCCGGGCGGATGCGCCGTTTCGATCCGGACTCAAGCTGGTCCGAGGCGAAGCCCTAGCGCTACGCAACGCGCGCTGCACGTCGACGCGCTCAGCTTCGAGGTCGACGGCCTGTATTCATCCGCGCATGCAGCGGACCGATGTGAGCATGCCTAACCTAAAGCGTCGGCGTCCCGGCGTGCGCGTGGGTGCGCTCGTGCTGCGCCTGGCAACGCGCACAGCGCTTCGCGGTCGAATAGGCGCGCAGGCGCGCGTATTCGATTTCACCGCCGCAAGCGATGCAGACGCCGTAAGTGCCCTCGCGAATCCTGCGCAATGCCGCCTCGATGTCGCGCAGCTCTTCGATATGACGATCGATGATCGCAAGGCCGAGATCGGCGAGCGCGTCGGCCACCGATGCATCGCCGACATCGCCAGGCACGCGATCGAGGAGCTCGATGTAGGGATGCTCCTCGCTGTCGCGGATCTCTTCGCGCACCCGCTCGAGCAACGCCTGCTGGCGCGCCTCGAGCGCCGCCCGCAGGTCGGCGGTTTGCTGTCGGGTCAGTGCCATGGGGACTCCTCGCGTCGAAAGCTGAGCGTTGTATGCCAAGACATCCTACGCAGTCGCGACGTGCTCCATCTTGCCCGCCGTCAATCGCCGTGCAGCCGGCCCGTTCGAACGCAAAGCTGGGTGCGCCGGGCGACGGCGCCGCATCGGGGCTCAGCGCGGCAGCCAGCGAACGAACCAGTCGCCGGCCAGTCGCGCGACCTCTTCCAGCCTTCCCGGCTCTTCGAACAGATGTGTCGCGCCAGGCACGATCGCGAGCTCGCATTGGCAGCGCGTCATCAGCCCGCGCGCCTGTACATTCAGATCGATGACAACGGTATCGAGGCCGCCTACGATCAGCAGCGTGGGCGAGCGCACATGCGCG
>DATKLH010000091.1:0-4105 GCA_035542515.1 Casimicrobiaceae bacterium | reverse complement strand
TGGCCGGGTCGCCAGCAAAGCCCGCCGGCACCAACAACGAAGGGCTGCGTCGGCGCGGATTTTCGGCCGACGACATCAACGCCGTACGGCGCGCGTACAAGACGCTCTATCGCAAGGAGCTCGCGCTTGCGGAGGCGCGCGCGGAGATCGTCACGGCGGCACGGGAAACACCGGTCCTCGCCACGCTGGCGGAGTTCCTGGCCGAGGAGGGGCGGGGCAGGGGGATTGTTCGATGACGCGAGGAAACAGGCGATCGGCGACAGGCGATAGGCGATGGGCCATAGCGATGCAACGAAGCGATCTCGATGGCGACAGCATTCTGTTTCTATCCGCTGCGCATGCACGTCAGTCCTTGAAGTGCGTGGCGGCTATCACTGGCGTCGATGACAAAATGCGCCCCAGCGATTGCATCGCTGCGATGGTGACCCAGCGCCCATCGCCTATCGTCCATCGCCTCATACACGCGAAAGGGTAGCGGCGAGCCCGTCTATGCGCGACGCTCCGGCGGCGGCGCCCATCACCATCGGCATCGTCGCTGGCGAAGCGTCGGGCGATGCGCTTGCGGCCGAGCTGATCGCGTGCGTGCGTGCGCGCTGCCCGCGTGCGCGCTTCGTCGGCATCGCCGGACCGAAGATGGAGGCCGCCGGCTGCGAGGCGTGGGTCCCCATGGACAAGCTGGCGGTGCGCGGTTTCGTCGAAGTGCTGCGCCATCTGCCGGAGATCTGGCGCATTCGGCGCGAGCTCGCACGACGGCTGCGTGCGTCGCGCGTGCCGTTGTTCATAGGCGTCGACTCGCCGGACTTCAACCTCGGCCTCGAGCGCTGGCTGCGCCGGCGTGGCGTGCGCACCGTGCATTTCGTGAGTCCGTCGATCTGGGCCTGGCGGCCCGAGCGCATGGCGACCATCGCGCAATCGGTCGATCGCGTGCTCGCGCTTTTTCCATTCGAGCCGGAGCTCTATCACGCCGCGCACGTGCAGGTGACTTACGTGGGTCATCCTCTCGCGCGTGAGGCGGCCGAGGAAGGGACGCGGCGTTCGGTGCGCGAGCTGTTCCGGATCAAGCCGTCGACACCGGTGTTCGCGATGCTTCCCGGCAGTCGCGTGTCCGAGATCGAGATGCATGGGCATCTGCTGCTGTCGGCGGCGGCGCGCATTGTCGAAGCGCGCCCCGATGCGCAGTTCCTCGTGCCGCTGGTGACGCGCAGCACGCGCGCGAGCTTCGAGCAGATCCGGCATCGCGACGGCTTCGATCAGCTCCCGGTCACCGTTCTCTACGGCCATGCGACCGAGGCGCTGCAGGCGGCCGACGTCGGCCTCGTCGCCTCGGGTACGGCGACGCTCGAAGCTGCACTCGCGCGCTGTCCGCACGTCATCTTCTATCGCGTGTCGTCGTTGACCGCGCGCATCGTGCGCCGCAAGCTTCGCCTGCCCTACGTCGGGCTGACCAACGTCCTCGCGGGTCGCTTCGTGGTGCCCGAGCTGTTGCAGGAAGACGCCACTGCAGGCAACCTTGCGCAGGCCGCGCTGAACCTCTTCGACGACACCGAGGTGCGGCGACGGCTCGAAGCGCTGTTCGGTCGCTTCGCCAGCGCGCTGCGCGTGGACACGGGCGAGCTGGCGGCCGAGGCCGTGCTCGCCGAGCTCAACGAGGCGGGCGTTGCCTGTTAGGCGGCTCGCGCAAGTGAACGCTGCATGTGAAACAAAGGATCCCGATGGACGCGAGCCCGCAGCGACCGATGCAGTCGACGGACCGAGCCGTGCAGGCGTGTCCTCGCCCTGCTAGGGCTTGCCGAACCGGGGCGGCTTGCAGCGCTCACGGCGCTGTCCGGCGGCGCCGCTGACTCTTCCCGCTTTCAGCGCGCACCGATGATCTCCGGCTGACACGACGCAGCACCGCGCCTCGTGTTCAAAGCCTTGCTCATCGCGGGGATCGACGAAGCCGGGCGCGGGCCGCTCGCGGGTCCTGTCGTGGCGGCTGCGGTCATCCTCGATCCGTCGCGGAAGGTGAAGGGCCTGCGCGACTCCAAGCTGCTTCCGCCGGGCCGCCGCGAAGAGCTCGCCGAGGAGATCCGCGCGAAGTCGATTGCCTGGGCCATCGCTTGCAGCGACGTCGCCGAGATCGACCGGCTCAACATCCTCTGGGCGAGCATGCTTGCGATGCGACGCGCCGTCGCCGCGCTCGGCGTGACGCCCGACGAGGCGCTCGTCGACGGCGACCGATGCCCGCAGCTCGAATGTCGCGCGTATGCGATCGTGAAGGGCGATCGCGACGTCGCGGCGATTTCCGCCGCATCGATCCTCGCCAAGACGGCGCGCGATGCGCTGCTCGACGCGCTCGATCCTCTATACCCGCTGTACGGATTCGCGAAGCACAAGGGCTATGCGACGCCGGAGCACCTGCACGCGCTCGACCGCCACGGGCCTTGCGCGATCCACCGGCGCAGCTTCGCGCCGGTCGTGCAGACATCGTTCGACTTCGACTGATCTCAAAAACCGCGTTTGTATCCGATCCGCCAGTCGCGACTGCTCGCGGTGCTATAGTTCAAGGCTTCGGGCCGCACGCGTGTGAAGCCTCGCGCGTGCGTCATCGTGATCCGCCCGGCACCCCGAAGGAGGAAGACATGATCCATTGCGTCCTGCACGATCCGCGGGACTCTGTTGCCGTGGTCGTCGTCGAAGGCGTGACCGCCGGCATGCCGCTCACCGGCCTCATTCTCGACGAGAACCGCACCATCGAGCTGCGCTGCGCGCAGGACATTCCGATCGGCCACAAGGTCGCGCTCAAGGACATGAGCGTTGGCGACACCGTCATCAAGTACGGCGTGGACATCGGCAAGGTCGTGCAGCCGATCCAGCGCGGCCAGCACGCGCACGTGCATAACATCAAGACCAAGCGCTGGTAAAGGCCAAGAGCGGGGTTGGGGACCAGGGGTTAGCGTGCCCAATCGCGCATCGTGCATGTCGATACATCGCATCGTCCCGATCGCTGGATTTGGAAATCGTCCGGCGCGCGCTTCGACCGCACACTAGCCCCCGGTCCCTAGCCCCCAATCCCGAATTTCCCAGGCACCACTCCCATGCAAAGCACATTCCTCGGATATCGCAGAGAAAACGGCCGCGTCGGCGTACGCAACCACGTCATCATCCTTCCGGTCGACGACCTCTCCAACGCCGCGTGCGAAGCGGTCGCGAACAACGTCAAGGGTGCGATGGCCATTCCGCATCCGTATGGCCGCCTGCAGTTCGGCGCGGACCTCGAGCTGCATTTCCGCACGCTGATCGGTGCGGGCTCCAATCCCAACGTCGCCGCCGTGGTGGTGATCGGCATCGAGGAGCAGTGGACGCAGCGGATCGTCGACGGCATCAAGAAGACCGGCAAGCCGGTGCAGGGCTTCGGCATCGAGCTGCACGGCGATCACGACACGATCATGCGCGCCTCCAAGGCCGCGCGCGAATTCGTGCAGTGGGCGAGCGAGAAGCAGCGCGAGACCTGCAAGCTCGACGAGCTGTGGGTGTCGACCAAGTGCGGCGAATCGGACACGACTTCGGGTTGCGGGTCCAATCCCACGGTGGGTGACGCTTTCGACAAGCTCTACGGCGCCGGTGCAACGCTGGTGTTCGGCGAGACCACCGAGATCACCGGCGGCGAGCAGATCGTCGCCGCGCGCTGTCGCAACGACAAGGTGCGCGCCGACTTCATGCGCATGTTCGACCGCTACCAGGAAGTCGTCATGCGCAACAAGACCAACGACCTCTCCGATTCGCAGCCGACCAAGGGCAACATCGCCGGCGGCCTCACGACCATCGAGGAGAAGGCGCTCGGCAACATCCAGAAGATCGGCAAGAAGTGCGTCATCGACGGTGTGCTCGACAAGGCCGAGATGCCGACGCACGCGGGGCTGTGGTTCATGGATTCGTCGAGCGCAGCGGCCGAGATGGTGACGCTGTGCGCCGCGTCCGGCTACGTCGTGCACTTCTTCCCGACCGGGCAGGGCAACGTCATCGGCAACCCGATCCTGCCGGTGATCAAGCTCTGCGCGAACCCGAAGACGGTCCGCACGATGGCCGAGCACATGGACGTGGACGTCTCCGGTCTCCTTCGCCG
>DATKLH010000090.1:0-6610 GCA_035542515.1 Casimicrobiaceae bacterium | reverse complement strand
GCGCGCCTCCGCACCATTCGGGAGCACTGCATGTCACGCCGCACGCTGGAGATCGACGACACGTTGCACGAGTACATCCTGCGGCATTCGCTGCGCGAGCATCCGGCCCAGACGGCGCTGCGCGAGGCGACACGAAGCCATCCGCACGGCGGCATGCAGATCGGGCCCGAGCAAGGGCAGTTGATGGCGCTGCTCGTACGCCTGATCGGTGCGCGGCGCTGCATCGAGATCGGCGTGTTCACCGGATACAGCGCCCTGAGCGTAGCGCTCGCGCTGCCGGAGGACGGTCGATTGCTCGCGTGCGACGTCAGCGAGGCCTATACGCGCATCGCGCGTCCGTACTGGCAGGCGGCCGGCGTCGACACCAGGATCGACTTGCGCATCGCGCCGGCGACCGAAACGCTCGATGCCGAGCTCGCGGCCGGCGCGGCCGGCCGTTACGACTTCGCGTTCATCGACGCCGACAAGACGAACTACGACGCGTATTACGAGCGTTGCTTGACCCTGCTCCGTGTCAATGGACTCATCGCCATCGACAACACGCTCTGGAGCGGCGCGGTCGCACGACCGGCCAGGGACCCCGATACCGCGGCGCTGCAGAAGCTGAACAGCAAGCTGCACCACGACGAGCGCATCGACCTCGCGTTGCTGCCCATCGGCGACGGCCTCACGCTCGCGCGCAAACGCTGAGCCGGCGGATCAGCGCTCCGCCTCCGTGCGCGCGCGAAGCAGTGGCAAGACCACGTGGATGCGCACGCCGCCCAGCGCCGACGCCTGCGCGGATATCTGCCCGTCGTGCGCTTCCACGATGCTGCGACACAGCGACAACCCGAGTCCCGAGCCGCCGAGCTCACGATTGCGCGACGCCTCGATGCGGAACAGCCGCTCGAACAGGCGCGGCAACGCCTCGGGCGCAACGCCGGGCTCGGAGTCCTCGACGTCCAGTGCCGCGTCGGGACCCGCCGCAACGACGCCAACCAGAACACGCCCGCCCGCATCGGTGTAGCGCAGCGCGTTCTCGAGCAGGTTGTTGATCATCTGGGTGAGCCGGCGCGCGTCGGCGTGGACGTTCACCGGCCCGGCCGCGATGCGGGAATCGTCGACCGCCAGGCGGCGCTCCGCAAAGCGCGGGGCAAACGCGTGCAGCGTCGCACGCACCAGCTCGGCGAGATCGATGTCCTCCTTGTGATACGTCGCGGCGCCGAGATCGGCGACCGCGAGGTCGTAGAGGTCGTCGACGAGCGCGCCCAGTGTCTGCACCTCGCCCTGAAGCGAGCGTATGGCGTCGGGCGTCAACGAGCGCACGCCGTCCTGCAGAGCTTCGAGCTCCGCCTTGAGCACGGCCAGCGGTGTGCGCAGCTCGTGCGAGATGTCGGCGAGGAATGCGCGCCGCGCATCCTCCGCGCTTTGCAGCTTGCCGGCGAGCTCGTTGAAATCCTGCGTGAGCTGGCCGAGCTCGTCGCGCGCGTGGGGTTCGACGCGCTGCGCGTAGTTGCCGGCCGCGAGACGATGGGTTGCGCGCGCCAGCTTGCGAATCGGCGAGAGGAATCCGCGTGCCAGCGGAATGGCGACCAGCACGGCAAGCAGGATCGCCAGGCCGGCGACGATCCAGCTCATCTGCAGCTGTTGCTGCAGGAAGCGCGTGTCGGCGCCGGCGAGCGCCGGTCCCTGCGCGACAACCCAGGCAACGGTCGAACCATTGACGTTCACCGGCTGGCGCAGCGACTCGCCGGCGCGACCCAGCGCCGGACCGGCGAGCAGCGCACCCCGCGTGTCGAGCAACGTCAAGTCGATGCCAGCGAAAAGCCCTGCGCCCAGTGGCGGAGCGGCCAACGGAAGCACCGGCCGTTCCGCACGTGCTGCTTCGTCGGGTACGCCCGGCGACACACCTTCGGACGGTGGACCGCGCTGCGAGGGATTTTGGGCACCGGCGATCGCGCTTTCGCGGATTGGGCGCGGCGGCGATTCGCCGCTGTTGCGCAAGCGGCGCACGAGGATGCGTTCGGGACGCGTGATACGCCGCCACTGCGCATCGTCGCCGCGCAGGAAGTCGAGATTGCCGTGCTCGAGGTAGGCGCTGCGCACATCGTCGGCGACGATCTGCAATCGCCGCTGCTCGCGGTCGCGCACGTATTCGCGAAAGCCGCGATCGACGCTCAGCTGCGTTGCAACCGCGTACGCCACCGCGATCAGGACATTGGTCAGCAGGATCGCCAGGAAGAGCTTGAGCGTGATGCGCAGCTTCATCGGCCGGGTCGGTTCGACAACGGTTCGCCACCCGCATACTCCCCGCTCGCGGACGCGATCGCAAATGCGCAGGCGCGGGGCCGACGCAACCTCCGCAAAGATTCCACAATCCGTCCGTGCTGCGCCGGCAGGGCGACGTCGTGTCTATTCGCCGCTCTGTTGCCGCCGCACGTCGGGCGACTTGCGCGCGAAGTAGTCTGCGTCCTCGTGAAGCTGCAGCGGATAGCGATCGGTGTAGGCGAGCCAGGTGCGGACGCGCCGGTCGGCTTGCTGCTCGCGCGGCACCGACAACGAATCCAGATACGCGACGATGGCGAAGTAATAGCGCATCAGGTTGCGCTCCAGGCCACCGCGCAGGTCGCCCGCGTAGACCGGGTGGCCCTGCGTATCGCGATCCACCACCGTGAACCCGACCTTGCCGCGCCCGACGGTGTTGAAGTACGCGAGCATCGCCAGGCGCGCGGTCCATCCGAATCGCTGCGAGAAACCGAGGTGCACCACGGTATGGTTCGGGTCGAGCGGCGCGGCTTCGAGCGCGATCGCATAGTCGGTCGTTCCGAACGGGCCCTGGTCGGCGGCGAGGCGCACGTGCAGGTAGCCGCCGTCGCTCGCGACCGACTGGAAGACGAACGCGACCGGTATGTCGGTTCGCCCGAAGCCCACCTCGATGTTCGACCGATGCGATGCGTCGCCCGACACCGCGGATCGACAGCGGTGGACGTTGGGATCCAGGACCAGGACGCCACACCAGCCGGCGATGCCCCCGAGTGCGCGGCGCACTTCCGCGAAAGGTCGATCCAACACCGCGTACAACGTGCCGCCCAACGCGCCCTTGGATTGGCGCGACTGCAAACGCAGCGGCTCCTTGAAGCTCGGATCGGCCGACTCGCGCATCTGCGCCCAGGTCTGGCGCAACGATTCGGAAGAACCCAACGCCATCTCGGGCACCGTCGATGCACCCGCCATGGAACTCAGCAGCAACGCGACGCCGATCGCAGCCGCGCAGACGCGCACGACACCACGATATCCAAACGCGCCTGTCGGCCGTGGATGGCGGCAATGCCTATCGAAGCGGCCCATGGCCCAGTCTGCCATCGTGGCGCGCGTGCGTGGCTCCAGCGAGCGCGGATTCGACTGTCGTCGCCCGTCCTACTGGACGAGCGCACGTCCTGCACCTGTGCAGAATTGTCGCGTGTCAGCGGACCGAGATCGCAGGAACGTGCTGCGCGAGACGTGCCAGCAGACCGGCTTCGACGATCGTATCCGCGCGCGAGCGCTCGACCAGTGAGCGATCGGCGCACCCTTCGGCCCGGAAACGCTGCAGCGTCCATCGTGTGACGCCGCGACTCGCAAGCTCGCGAGCGACTTGTTCCAGCGCCACGCCGGGTGTGACGTCGGGATGAACGGTGGTGCGCAACTCGCACGCGACACCGGATCGCAGAACGATATCGAGGCTTGCGGCTGCGCTCGCCCCGCTGCCGCGGACACCGGTCACGGTCCCGTAGGATGCCGATGGCGCCTTCACGTCGAGCCCCACCCAGTCGACGTGCGACAGCACCCGCGCGAGGCGTCGTGGGTAGGCGCCGCCGGTATGCAATCCGACGCGAAAGCCCAGCGCGCGCACCGTGCGCGCGGCATCGGCCAGCGCCGGTTGCGCGGTCGGTTCGCCGCCGGAAAAGACCACCGCATCGAGCAATCCCACGCGTGAGCGCAACCATGCGACGATGCGCGCGAAATCGCGCTCGTCGGGCCCGTGCGGACCGATCAGATGCGGGTTGTGGCAATAGCGGCAGCGCCACGGGCAGCCCTGGCAGAACACTACCGCCGCGAGCGCGTCGGGATAGTCGCTCGACGAGAACGGCACGAAACCGCCCACGCGCAACGACGTGAACGGCTCGTCGCTCAGGAGCGCATCGTCACTCATCGAGACTGCTTCACGACGACTCGCGCGAGACGCGTTCTTCGCGGAAGAAGCGCCGCTCGTAGTGCTCGCCCTTCTTGCCGATGTTGAACGATGCCACCGGGCGGTGATAGCCCATCACGCGCGTCCACACCTCGCAGCGCTGGCGCTCGCTGTCGTCCAGATGCACATCGTGGTGCGCACAAGCTGTGTCTTGCAACGTTTCCATCGCTTCTCCTATGCAGCCTCTCGGGTGTCGGCGCAAACGCGCCGCCGCTTTTCCGCCAGCCGCTCCACATCGCACTTGGGACAGAACGCGTGCTCGCCGTCGAGGTAGCCGTGCCTGGGGCAGATCGAAAAGGTCGGCGTCACGGTGATGTACGGCAGGCGAAACCGTGTGAGGGCCCGACGCACCAGCGATTTGCACGCCGCCGAAGAGCTGAGCCGCTCGTTCATGTAGAGGTGCAGGACCGTGCCGCCGGTGTACCTGGTCTGCAACGGCTCCTGGCGCGCCAGCGCTTCGAACGGATCGTCGGTGAACCCGACCGGCAGTTGCGAGCTGTTGGTGTAGTACGGCATCTCCGGCGTGCCGGCCTGCAGGATGTCGGGCCAGCGCTTGCGATCTTCCTTGGCGAAGCGGTAGGTCGTGCCCTCCGCGGGTGTGGCTTCGAGGTTGTACATGTGCCCGGTCTGCTCCTGGAACGCGACGATGCGCGCGCGCAGGTGATCGAGCAGGCGCACTGCGAAGGCTTCGCCCCACGGGCTGGTGATGTCGTCGTGGTCGCGCGTGAAGTTGCGCACCATCTCGTTGATACCGTTCACGCCGATGGTCGAGAAGTGGTTGCGCAAGGTGCCCAGATAGCGCTTGGTGTAGGGGAACAGGCCCTGATCGATGAGCCGCTGGATCAGCTTGCGCTTGACCTCGAGGCTGTCGCGCGCATAACCGAGCAGCTCGTCCACGCGCTCGTAGAGCGCGATCTCGTCACCGGCGTGGAGGTAGCCCAGCCGCGCGCAGTTGATGGTGACCACGCCGAGCGACCCGGTCTGCTCGGCCGAGCCGAACAGCCCGTTGCCGCGCTTGAGCAGCTCGCGCAGGTCGAGCTGCAGCCGGCAGCACATCGAGCGGATCATGTTGGGCCGCAGCTCCGAGTTGACGAAGTTCTGGAAGTACGGCAAGCCGTATTTCGCGGTCATCGCGAACAGCGCTTCGCAATTCGGATGGTCCCAGTCGAACTCCGCGGTGATGTTGTAGGTCGGGATGGGAAACGTGAACACGCGTCCCTTCGCATCGCCGGCGGTCATCACCTCGATGTACGCGCGGTTGATCATGTCCATTTCGACCTGCAGATCGCCGTAGCGGAACGGCATCTCCTCGCCCGCGATCACCGGGATTTGCTCGCGCAGGTCTTCGGGGCAGGTCCAGTCGAACGTGAGGTTGGTGAAAGGCGTCTGGGTTCCCCAGCGCGAGGGGACGTTGAGGTTGTAGATCAACTCCTGGACGGACTGCTTGACCTCGGCGAAGGACATCGCATCCTTGCGCACGAACGGCGCCATGTAGGTGTCGAAGGAGCTGAACGCCTGCGCGCCGGCCCATTCGTTCTGGAGGGTGCCGAGGAAGTTGACGATCTGCCCCACGGCGCTCGACATGTGCCTGGGCGGCGCCGCCTCGACCTTGCCCGGCACCCCGTTCAAACCTTCGTGCAGCAGTTGGCGCAGCGACCAGCCCGCGCAATAGCCGGCGAGCATGTCGAGATCGTGGATGTGCACGTCGCCTTCGCGATGCGCTCGCGCGATCTCGGGCGCATACACCTCGGACAGCCAGTAGTTCGCCACGACCTTGCCCGATACGTTGAGGATCAGTCCGCCGAGCGAATAGCCCTGGTTGGCGTTGGCGTTGACGCGCCAGTCCTTCTGCTCGAGGTATTCGTCGATGCTCGCCGCGACGTCGACCACCGTCTTGCGCCCTGCCCGCAGACGATCGTGGCGGTCGCGGTAGACGATGTAGGCGCGCGCGGTATGGAACCAGCCTGCCGCCGCAAGCGTGTGCTCGACGCAATCCTGGATCGTCTCGATGTCCGGAATGCCGCCCGCATGTCGATGCGCGAGCACGCGTCCCACGGCTTGCGCGAGGACTTCCGCCTGGTCGGCGTCGAATTCGCCGGTCGCGGCACCCGCCCGCGCAATCGCCGATAGGATCTTGCCGAGCTCGAAAGGGACGCGCTGTCCATCGCGCTTGGTCACCTGGGTCGGCAGCGCCGGGGGCGCGCCATCAGCCGGGATTGCCGCGACGGCGACAGCCGAACGAGCTTGCATGGGAAGGGCCTCCTGGGAATCGGGGCGGCGCTCGAGCGGCCGCGCACAATATATGGGTAATCGAGGCCAGATTACCCCAACATGTTGTGCCCATGAAGGCCGTCAAGTCGTTTTCGCAGCGCCCTTTTTTGATCTAGATCAAAGACGATC
>DATKLH010000089.1:0-8179 GCA_035542515.1 Casimicrobiaceae bacterium | reverse complement strand
TCCCCGCAAGCGGGGCGAGGTATCGGCGTTGTGCATCCCCGCAAGGGGGGAGGTATCGGCGTTGTGCATCCCCGCAAGGGGGGCGAGGTATCGGCGTTGTGCATCCCCGCAAGCGGGGCGAGGTATCTGCGCTGTGCATCTCCCCGCAAGCGGGGCGATGTATCTGCGTTGTGCATCTCCCCGCGAGCGGGGCGAGGTTTATGTAACTGCGATCTCTGCGCGCACGGCGCGGTAGCGATCGTGCCGCCGCAGCTTAGGCGTCTCTGCGAGCAGGGCGCGGTATCCAATTGCGCCGCCGCAGCCTTGGCCTTTTCTGCGCGCACGACGCCGTATCCATAGCGCCTCCAATCACCGCGCGCCATCCAACTGCTCCCTCTCCCCGCTCCGCGGGGAGAGGGTTGGGGTGAGGGGCGAAATTCGATGCACGTTCCCATGCGCGCGTCCGCCGAGGTTCCGTTCATACCTCCATCACTCGCATTCAGCAGCGTACGCATGCTAGATTCGCGAGCGGTGATCACGACCCCGCGCACGCTATCGATTCGTCTGGCCCTGCTGGGCACGATGGCGTTCCTCGTCGCATCGTGCAGCACGCACCCCGGACGTCCGACCGGCTCCGGGCCGTCGACACCGACACCCGCACCCTCGGGCAAGTACTACCTCGACGACGGCCCGCTGTCGCCGCCCGCCAACGTCGATCTCGATGCCATTCCCGACGCGGTGCCCAAGCCCGAGATGCTGCATCGCGCCGCGAACCGGCCGTACACGGTGCTCGGTCGCGATTACGTGCCCGCGACCTCGCTCAAGCGCTACAAGGAACGCGGTATCGCGTCGTGGTATGGACGCAAGTTCCACGGCCAGAAGACCTCCATCGGTGAACCGTACGACATGTTCGCGATGACGGCCGCGCATCCGACGCTTCCGCTCCCGTCGTACGCGCGCGTCACCAACACCGCGACGGGCAAGAGCGTGGTGGTGCGCGTCAATGACCGGGGTCCGTTCCTGCACGATCGGCTCATCGACCTCTCGTACGCAGCTGCATGGAAGCTCGGCATCGCGCAGAACGGCAGCGGCGAGGTCGAAGTCGAAGCGATCGTCCCGGGCGAGAACGTCGTCGCGATGGCCACGCCGCCGCTGCCTCCGGTCGATGGAACGGCCGCCACACCCGCGCCCGCAATGGTCACTGCGGCATCGGCACCGGCGGTGGCGACGACGGCAGCAGCGCCCGCCGCGCCAACCGTCCCGTTAGAGCCAGCGATCCAATATTCCGTGCAGCTCGGCGCATTCAGCAACTACGCCAACGCCCAGGCGTTCCTCGCCCATGTCACCACCGAGCTCGCGAGCGCGCAGGTCGAGCCCAAGGTTCGCCAGGCGGGCGGGCTGTTCCGCGTCTACGTGGGTCCCTACCCCGACCGCGACGAAGCGCGCCGGGTCGGCGAGCGCATCAGCCAGGCTTTCGGCTTCGCGACCACGCTTTCGGCTCACTGACATGGAACTGTCGGGGCCGAAGCGACACCAAAGCAATCGACGAGACGGGACGGCGACGACGTCGAGAGTCGGCGGGTGAGGCGCCCCGCCCGACCGGTGCCGCTGGTTGCGCGAGTCCGAGCCGATCCGCTCGTCGCCCGATTGTGCTTTCGCACCAAGCGTCCTGACTGAATGAGAGCAAGCGTGTCGTCGCGCGGCGACGTCGTGCTTGCGACCCGTTTGGCCCTTGGCCATCGTTATAATGCGCATCGCATCGAAATCATCATCCGTCGTGCAACCCCGTCATGCCGGCGCGCTCGCGCCCGGCCCCATGTCTTTCTCCTCCGTGTCGAAAGCCTCGATGATTCGAACGCTTCGTTGCGCATTCGCGCTGTTGCTTGCCGCGCTGGTGCTGGCGGCGGCGCCCGCACGAGCCCAGCTCACCATCGAAATCGTCGGCGGCGCCGGCACGACCATTCCGATTTCCATCGTCGGCTTCGAGAACGAATCGAATTGGCCGCTCGGCATCAGCGGCGTGGTCGGCGCCGATCTCGCGCGCTCGGGGCTGTTCCGGCTGATCGATCCCACCGGTGTGGTGCCCAAGCCGTTCCGCGCCGAGGAGGTCCAGCCGGCGGTGTGGCGTGGCAAGACCGCCGATGCGGTGGTCGTCGGATCGATGAAGCCGTTGCCCGACGGTCGCGTGGAAGTGAGCTTCGCCCTGGTCGACGTGGTGAAGCAGGCGAGCCTCGCGTCGGTGTCGTTCACCGTGACGCCGCAGCAGTTCCGCGCCACGGCGCACAAGATCGCAGACATCGTCTACGAGAAGCTCACCGGCGACGCCGGCGTATTCTCCACGCGCATCGCTTACATCACCAAGCAGGGCTCGCGCTTCCAGCTCCTGGTGGCCGATGCCGACGGCTTCGATCCCCAGTCGATCGTGTCGAGCAACGAGCCGTTGCTGTCGCCGCGCTGGTCGCCCGACGGAACGCGCCTGGCGTACGTGTCGTTCGAACAGCGCAAGCCGGTGGTGTACGTGCAGAACCTCGACACCGGCGAACGGCGCGCGGTGGCGAACTTTCGCGGCAGCAACAGCTCGCCGGCGTGGTCGCCCGACGGTCGTCGCCTCGCGGTCACCCTCAGCAAGGACGGCAGTTCTCAGGTGTACATCATGAATGCCGACGGCGGCAGTGCGACGCGCGTGCTCTCCTCGCCGAGCATCGACACCGAAGCGTGGTTCACGCCCGATGGAGGATCCCTGCTGTTCACCTCCGACCGGGGCGGCACGCCGCAGATCTATCGCGCCAACCTGGCGAGCGGTGCAGTCGAGCGGCTCACCTTCGAGGGCTCGTATAACGTTTCGGCGCGACCCATGCCGGACGGCAAGGGCTTCGCCTATGTGCGCCGCGACGGCGGCCGCTACCAGATCGCGATCATGGATCTTGCGACGCGGCAAACGCAGGTGCTCACTTCCGGCCCCGACGACGAAAGTCCTAGCGTTGCGCCCAACGGTCGCATGATCATCTACGCGAACGAATCGTCGGGGGGCCATGGTATATTGAACGCTGTATCGAGCGATGGGCGGGTGAAGCAACGGCTCGTCGCCCCCGCGACGGATGTGAGGGAGCCCGCTTGGGGCCCCCTGCCCCGGTCGTGATTACCCGGTTATGAATGCCATGCGGTGCCCTCGGACTGGCGATGCATGAGCGCTACGCGCGCGTGCCCTCGCGTCGATGCTTCCTCGGCGATCCGCCGACGCCGTCCTTCCCTGTCCAGTCCCGCCTGTCGAACCTTTCGTTGTGGGTCCTGTGCGCGGAGCCTTTGGCGCTCCGTTGGTGCCGGTCCCTATTGACCTAGGAGGTGTCATGCGCAAGCTGTTCTACGCCGCGTTCCTCGCGGTAGTTCTCGCAGGTTGTTCGAGCACCCCCACGCAGGAAACGGGTGCACCGGTTGAAGACAAGAGTGGTGCGGCGCGTCCGTCGACCGGCGCTTCGACCAGCGGCACGGGGACGGGTGGTGTCACCGGATCGTCGACGGGTTCCGCAATGGGCTCCGGCAATCCGCTGCGCGATCCCAACAGCCCCTTGTCGAAGCGCGCGGTGTACTTCGACTTCGACAGCTATTCGATCAAGGACGAGTACAAGCCGCTGATCGAAGCGCATGCACGCTATCTGCAGCAGCATCGCGAAGCGCGCATGACCATCCAGGGCAACGCGGATGAGCGCGGGTCGCGCGAGTACAACATCGCGCTCGGACAGAAACGCGCCGATGCGGTGAAGCGCACGATGACGCTGCTCGGCGCACAGGACCAGCAGATCGAGACGGTGAGCTTCGGCAAGGAGAAGCCGCGCAATCCCGGGCACGACGAAGCGGCGTGGGCCGAGAACCGGCGCGACGATATCGTGTACGCCGGAGAGTGATCCGCACGGGCGAGCGGTGCGCGAGGTCGACGTTCGTGAGCCGGCACGCGTCGCCGAGTTTCGTGAGCCGGCACGCGTCGTCGTCCTTCGCAGTCCCGCACGCGTCGTCCTTCGCAGGCGTGTACGCGTCGTGCTTCGCAGGCGTGTACGCGTCGTCCTTTGCGGGCCGGCCAGGTTTCGTCGTCCCAGCGAAGGCCGGGATCCAGTGACTTTGGAACATTCGAACGGCAGCGCAGCACAAAGTCGCTGGGTTCCGGCGTACGCCGGAACGACGGTGTAGTTGGATGCGCGGTGCTTCTCACTCGGCGACGTCGGAACGGCGGAGCAGATGGATGCGCGGTGCCTTTCACTCGGGTACACCGGAACGGCGGTTCGCCAGCCGGCGCGCATGGTCGCGCTTCGCAGGCCGGTCAGGTTTCGTCGTCCCGGCGAAGGCCGGGACCCAGTGACTTTGGAACATTCGAACGACAGCGCAGCACAAAGTCGCTGGGTTCCGGCGTACGCCGGAACGACGGTGTAGTTGGATGCGCGGTGCTTCTCACTCGGGTACGCGGGTACGACGGAGTAGCTGGATGCGCGGTCCTTGCTTCTGGCGCGGCGTACGCCTGAACGACGGAGTGGATGTACGCGCGGTGCCGGCTTTTCACTCCGCTGCGCCGGAACGACGATGAACGGATGTCGGCGTCCTGAGCGATGCACCGCCAGAAGCAAATGAAACCGCACGATCGGACCGTGAACATGCCCCGCTCACTCTGCTTCTCTCGACTACGGTCCATCCCCGCGCGTGCAATCGTCGCAGCGGGGGTCACCGCGCTTGCGCTCGCGCTGGCATCGCCCTCCGCGCAAGCCGTCCTGTTCCCCGACGACGACGCGCGGGCGATGATCCGCGACACCAACAATCGCCTCAACGCGCTGCAGAAGCAGATCGAAGACCGCCTCACCGCGATCGAAGGTCAGCTCAAGGCGCAGGGCCTGGTGGACATGCTCAACCAGCTCGAGCAGTTGCGCAGCGACGTCGCGCGGCTGCGCGGGCAGATCGAGGTGAACGCCTACGAGCTCGAACAGCAGCAGAAGCGGCAGCGCGACCTCTACGTCGACCTCGACACACGCGTGCGCAAGCTCGAATCCGCACAAGCGGCAACGGCAACGCCACCACAACCGCCTGCCGATGCGGGAGCTGCCGGCAACAACGCCACTCCCGGCGGTGCAGCTTCCGCCGGTGCTCCAACGTTTGGTCCTCCACCTCCCGCGGGCGGACAGGTGACCGGTTCGCTCGCGCCGACAACTGCGGCGCCTCCGGCGCGGCCTTCCGATCCGGTGGCCGAGCAGCGCGCCTACGACGCCGCGCTCGATCAATTCAAGCGCGGCGACTACAACGGCGCGATCAGCGGATTCAGCACCTTCGTGCGCAACTATCCGCGCAGCCCGCTCGCTTCGTCGGCGCAGTACTGGATCGGCAACGCGCAGTACGCGAAGCGCGACTATCGCGCGTCGATCGCCGCGCAGCGCCAGCTGGTGAAGGACTATCCCGACAGTCCCAAGATTCCCGATGCGCTTCTGAACATCGCATCGGCGCAGGCGGACATGGGCGACAACGGGTCGGCGCGGCGCACGCTCGAGGAGCTGATGCGCAACTATCCGCAGACCGACGCGGCGCAGAAGGCGCGGCAGCGATTGGGAATGCGGTAATTTTCCAGCAGCTGATTGCGACTTCGCGCCATCAGCACGCTGCATCACGAGCCAAGCCGTCGCTGGAACGACGCATGAGCAGCGGGGCAGCTCCGTTCGCCCACCGCATCGTCACCTGGCAGCGCCGCCACGGACGCCACGATCTGCCCTGGCAGAACACGCGCGACGCGTATCGCATCTGGCTTTCCGAGATCATGCTGCAGCAGACGCAGGTCTCGACGGTGTTGCCGTATTACGAGCGTTTCGTCGCCGCGTATCCCGATGTCGCGGCGCTTGCCGCTGCATCGATCGATCGCGTGCTGCAGTTGTGGAGTGGACTCGGGTACTACCGTCGCGCGCATCATCTGCACGCCGCGGCTTGCGAAGTCGTCGAACGGCATGGCGGGAGCTTTCCGACCGACGCGGCGACGCTTCAATCGCTACCCGGCATAGGACGATCGACCGCCGCGGCGATCGCGGCGTTTTCGAGCGGCGAGCGCGCGGCGATCCTCGACGGCAACGTGAAGCGCGTCCTTGCGCGACACCGTGGCATCGATGGTTATCCGGGTTCCCCCGAAGTGCAAACACGCCTGTGGTCGGCAGCCGATGCGCTACTGCCGCCATCGCGCGACATCGCGTCGTACACGCAGGGGTTGATGGATCTCGGCGCGACGCTATGCCTGCGTCGCAATCCGCAATGCGAGGCGTGTCCGGTGAGTGAGGATTGCGTTGCGCGACGCGAAGGCCGCATCCATTCGCTGCCGGCGCCGCGGCCGGTGCGCGTGCGTCCGGAACGCGCCGTTCGGCTGCTGATCATCGAGCACTCCGGCACGATCCTGCTCGAACGCCGTCCGCCGACCGGCGTGTGGAGCGGGCTCTGGAGCCTCCCCGAGGTCAAGCTCGACGAAGACGTTCGCGTCGCGATGAAGACGAAGTTCGCGCTCGACGTGCAAGCGGGCGAAGCGATGCCGGTGTTGCGACACGAGTTCACGCATTTCGCGCTGACCATGCACCCACAGCTCGTTCGCGTCGCCCGCGTTGCCGACGTGTGCGCGCAGCAGGAGACGATCTGGCTTGCACCGGACGATGCGATCGCGGCGGCGCTTCCCTCGCCGATCCGCAAACTGTTGCGCGCGTTGCGAACCGACGATCAGCGCGGCACGCCGACCGCCCACAAGCGCAGATCGGCCGACAAGCGCGCATCGGCGTCCTGATACGCCGCGCGGAACGCGCGCAGTTCCTCGATCGCCTCGTGCTCCTTGCCTTCCGCACGCAGTGCGTGGATGCGCGCGAGGTAATCGGCGACGGTGCGTCGTGCGACCTTCGCGCGCGCGCCTGCAGGCGCCTCGCTCTCCAGCTTGTCGCTGCTTCGCATGGCGGTGGAAGGTGACGGCGGTGGAGCAGGTTGCGCCTCAGCCATCGGTTGTTGTGCCGATCGCCTGGCATCGAGGTCCGACGCGGACGCGGCATCCTTCCTCGCAGTCATCGAATCCTGCGACGAGGACGTCGCAGCCGACTTGTCCTGCAACGCTCCGGGGAACGGCACGGGCTCGGGTGCTGCGACGCCCGTCGATGTGTCCGCAGCGTTCGGCTTCGCCGTCTCCGGCGTTGCGCGAGGTTGCGCGGAAGGGCCGTTGCCTGATTCGGCCGGCATCGGAGCGCGACGCTGAGCGAGCATCGTCGACGCTGCGATTCGCGCGGAAAGCGAACCCTGCGTCGCGGGGGATGCTTCGGCAGCGACGGCTTGTTCCCGTCTTTGCGGTTCGACGGTCGGCGCTGACGTCGTCTTCTGCTCCTGCATCGGCGGCGCGAAAGCCTGCTTGGGCTTGGCGGGGAACGGTTCGGCCTCCTTGCGCAGCGATGCAAGTGCTTTGCGCTCGTCGTTGGACGCGGGCTGGGCGGACGACGTCGAAGGCGGTGTCGCAGGCGTTGCAGAAGGCGAAGGGAACAGCGGAGCCGTTGTCGCAGGAGATGTGTTGGGCGCCGACTGCGATGGCGCCGTCGCGCTCGGAGCAGAACTCGCGGTGCTGCTAACCCGTGGTGCAGCCGCGTTCGGAGCAGAACTGGCGGTGCCACCAACCGGCGGAGCAGCCGCATTCGTAGCAGAACTCGCTGTGCCGGTGCCCGAAGGCGCAGTCGCGTTGGTAGCAGAACTCGCGGGGCCGGTACGCGACGGTGCAGTCGCGTTGGTAGCAGAACTCGCGACGCCGTTAAGCGGCGCAGCAGCCGAGCGATGAACCTTCTCGGCCGGCGGCGGCACGACCGTCGCATCGGATGCGACGCGCATGGTCTCGTCGACCTGCGGTGGAAGCAGTTGAAGCGCGCCGAAGGCGATTGCGCCGATCGCAGCGGCGGCGCTCAACGGCATCCACCACCGCCACGGACGACTTGCATTCGGCGATCGCGCAGCACGCGGTGCGCTGCCGACTGCGCGATGCGCCGTGGCGAGAATCGTGTTGTCGACGTGCGCAGGCGGCGCCTCGGCGGAATGCTCGCGCCACGCCGCATCGAACACGACGTCACGTTGATCGCGCGGGCCGCTCATGGTCGTTCCTCGCGTCGCGCGCAATCGAAGGTGCGATCACGCTGCGCGCCGCTGTTCGCGATCGCCCCTTGTGCGGTCCGCAGTC
>DATKLH010000088.1:0-6770 GCA_035542515.1 Casimicrobiaceae bacterium | reverse complement strand
AGGCTCCGTTGTGTGAGTTACGCCGCCTTGGGTAACTCCGAAAGTTGACGATAGTAGTTAGCTTCAGCTTCCGCCGGTGGGATGTCACCAATCGGCTCCAGGAGTCGTCGATGGTTGTACCAATCGACCCATGCCAGTGTCGCCATCTCCACCGCCGCGCGACTTGGCCAACGCCGCCGGTGAATCACCTCGGCCTTGTACAGCCCGTTGATCGTTTCGGCCAAGGCATTGTCGTAGGAGTCACCGACGCTGCCCACCGACGGCTCGATCCCCGCTTCTGCCAAGCGCTCGGTATAGCGAATACTCGTGTATTGACTTCCGCGGTCCGAATGCGCCACGAGGCGATGTCCGACCCGCGGTCGCCGCGCGTAGAGCGCTTGTTCCAACGCATCGAGCACGAAATCCGTCTGCGGGCTCGCCGACGCCTTCCACCCGACGATACGCCGCGCGAACACGTCGATGATGAAGGCGACGTAGACGAAGCCTTGCCAAGTCGATACATAGGTGAAATCGGATACCCACAACTCGTTCGGCCGCGTCGCCTTGAACTGACGATTGACGTGGTCCAACGGACACGCTGCCGTCGGATCGGCAATGGTGGTGCGCACCGCTTTGCCCCGGATGACACCCTGCAGGCCAAGTCGTGCCATCAGCCGCTCGACCGTGCAGCGTGCCACGTCGAAGTCTTCGCGCAGCAGTTGACGCCAGACCTTGCGAGCACCGTACACCCCGAAGTTCTCGCGATGCACGCGCTCCACTTCCGGAGTCAACGCGGCATCGCGCTTGGCACGGTCGCTACGCAGGTCCGGATTGCGACGACGAGCCGCATGCGCAAAGTACGTCGACGGGGCGATCGGCAACACCTTGCAGATCGACTCGACCCCGAAGCGGCCGCGATGCTGATCAATGAAGTCCATCAGGACTTGGTGCGGCGGTCGAGCTCCGCCTGGGCGAAAAACGCGCTCGCTACCTTGAGGATTTCGTTCGCTTTGCGCAACTCGCGGTTCTCACGCTCCAGTTGCGTGATCCGCTCCGCATCCGAAGACGTCACGCCAGCGCGCTTGCCCTGGTCAATCTCGGCCTGCCGAACCCAGCGCCGTAGGGTCTCCGTGGTGCAGCCCAACTTCGCCGCGACCGATTTGATTGCCGCCCATTGCGAACCATGCTCGGCGCTGCTCTCCACAACCATCCGGATCGCCCGTTCCCGTACCTCAGGTGAAAACTTCGAAGGTCTGCTCATTGCTCCATCCTCTCAAGGAATGGAGCCTCCGGCAAATCCGGGGCGGTTCAGTTCGGCACCAGGGGCAGATTGGAGGCGACGCGAGTGCACTGTGGCGCGCGGTGCGCAAGCTCGAGTCGTCGCGGCGCCAATTGGTCTTTGTCTACGAAGCGGGTCCGTGCGGCTTTGGCATCTACCGTGGATTGATCGAGCGTGGTCATGAGTGCTGGGTGGTGGCGCCATCGAACATTCCGCGGCGGGTGCGTGACCGGATCAAGACCGATCGGCGCGACAGCGTGAAGTTGGCGGGGTTGGCGCGCGCGGGCGAGCTCACGCCGATCTACGTGCCCGACATGGCGGATGAAGCAATGCGCGATCTGGTGCGAGCGCGAGAAGATGCGGTGGTGATGCAACGCCAGGCGCGGCAGCGGTTGTCGGCGCTGCTATTGCGCAATGACGTGCGTTATACGGGCAAGACCACGTGGACAGCGGCACATCGGCGCTGGATTGCGGATATCCAGCTGCCGCAGCAGGCGCGACGGCTGGCATTCGAAGAGTACGTTCAAGCGATCGAGGAAGCGACCATGCGGGTGGCGCGGCTGACCCGGTACATTGAACAGGAAGTGCTGCATTGGCGTTGGCTGCCGGTGGTAAACGCGCTGCAAGCGTGCCGAGGGATCCAGCTCATTCACGCGGTGCGCATCGTCGCGGAGGTGGGCGACCTGTCGCGTTTCAGCCATCCACGGCAGCTGATGAGCTACCTCGGGCTTATTCCCAGCGAAACTTCCTCGGGCGAACGTCGCCGACAGGGATCAATCACCAAGGCCGGGAACAGCTCGGCGCGGCGCGCGCTGGTGGAGGCGGCCTGGGCGTATCAATACATGGCCAAGGTGAGCGGCTTGATTGCGCGTCGGCAGGTGAAGGCGCCGAAGGTGGCGCTCGACATCGCGTGGAAGGCGCAGGTGCGGCTGTGCACACGCTTTCGCCGCCTGACGGCACGTGGCGTGAGCCGTCACAAGATCGTGGTGGCGATCGCGCGCGAGCTTGCAGGCTTCGTGTGGGCGATCGGGCAGCAGGTCAAGCCGGTCTGAAGATAACACGTCAAGAACACGGAAAGGAGGTACGCGACCGATACATTGGCCTTCGGCTCGATTGGCGAGGTGACGCGCTCGCGGTTGGAGAATCCTCGAGCGGATTATTGGACGCGATCCTGCGACATCCCAGACTTTAGAGCGAGGCAGCTCCGTGACGAACAACAGTCCTGCGGCTAACCAACGCCCGCATATCAGTCTGATCGACCGTCGTCATAGCATGAGCCCGTCGCCTCGCCTATCGAGCTCGTTCGCGCGCGCCATGCCGAAAAGAGGCAGAATTGTTTGTGCCCTCTTGACGACGGAAGCCATATCAATCCGTTGATCGTAGATTCGAATACGGCCTCCCATTAAAAATGGTCTATTCGGATCGCACAGGTAACGGATCATGCGCCGTACGCGTCACCCCGCTGGTCACGCCATCGATCAGCGTCATCGCGGCACGTTTGCACGATCCGGCATCGAATTGATGTGCTTGCTGCCCGCCACACCAATCGACCCAATCGGCGCCAGCGTAAGATGTAACCGTCATACTGCACTACCGCCAGCCCCCGTCGGCAAAGAATCGATCGCTCGATGCCTCAGCCCGACGCACATAGCTGGTTCACGCCCTCTGAAGCGCACCTTGGTCTGCGCCGCATTCGCAACGGCGCCGGCCTCATCGTTTCCGCGCTACCCAATGGGACGATATTCGCGATCGAGCATTCAAGCGACTCGGGCGCGGTGCTCATCAACCAGGTCCTCGGGTCGCCGATCGATGGAGGCATCGGACGCATCGTGTTGCGCGTGGGTGGCTCGAACTCAATCAACGTCGAGGCAGTGGGTCCGCGCGCGAATGTCCGGTTCGGCGTCGGCCACAGCGAGATTGCCTGGGAAGGCGACACGAACGGGATCCGTCACCGAGTAACGCTGCAATTGCATGCCGACATCGCCGCGTGGCTTTGGCGCGTCGAGGTCACGAACGCAAGCGAAGGTGCGCGACCGATCGATGCAATCCTGATACAGGACCTGGGACTGGGCGTGCGGGGCTTCGTCGCCAACAACGAGGCGTACGCATCGCAATACATCGATCACCACATTGCGCGTGATGCGCGCTTGGGGCCGGTCGTGATGAGCCGCCAGAATCTCGCGCAGGACGGCAAGCACCCGTGGCTGATGCAGGGATGTCTGGATGGCGCGAGCGCGTTCGCGACCGACGCGATGCAGTTGTTCGGCCCCGGTCATCGCGACGCGGACGGCATGGGCCTGCTGCTCGGCACGAGCCTCGCCGATCGCCGACTGCAGCATGAAGTGTCTTGCGTGGCAATTCAGTCGCTCCCGATCACGCTCGAGCCGCGTTCGAGCGCAGCGTGGCGCTTCTTCGCCCTCTTCGAGGCGGATCATCCGCTCGCGTCGCACGACGAAGACGTGGCGAAGCTGGCGAGCATCGCGTGGCCCGATCGCAACGACGTTGTGACGATCACCGACGAGCCGCGACGCAGCCTCCTCCAGGACGCCCGTTCCGCCGACACCTTGCCGTTGAGCCACGACGCGCTCGCGCAGCGATATTCCGATCGGTTGCTCGAGGAATTCGACGGCGACGATCTGTTGTCGTTCTTCACGCCTGATCCGCCGCACAATCGCCACGTCGTGCTGCGCAGCAAGGAACGTATCGCGATGCGCCGTCACGGTGCGGTGTTGCGCTCGGGCAAGGCGATGCTGCCTGACGATTCGACGTTGGCCGCGACGTGCTGGATGCACGGCATGTTCGCCGCGCAGCTCACGATCGGCAATACCTCTCTCCACAAGTTATTCTCGGTTTCGCGCGATCCGTACAACATCACGCGTGCCAGCGGTTTGCGTGTCATGGTCGATGCAGGGAAGGGGTGGCGACTTCTGACCGTGCCGTCGGCGTTCGAAATGGGATTGAGCGACTGCCGCTGGATCTACTCGTTCGCCGATCGAGTCGTCACGGTGCACGCCATCGTTTCGGGTGACGATCCCGCGATGCAGTGGCGGATCACGACCGATGGCGCGCCGTGTCGCCTGCTCGTGTTCGGCCATCTCGTGTTGGGCGAATGTGAGCTCGAGCACAGGGCAAGCGTGCTCGCCGACCCACCCCGTCGCAGATTCACCTTCCGGCCCGATCCCGAGTCGCCTTGGGGACAGCGCTATCCCGATGCGGCGTATCACCTGGTGACCAGCACGCCCGACGCAATCGAGATCATCGGCGGCGACGAACTGCTCTACAGCGATGGTCGGCCCGGAGGCGGTACTCATGTCGCCATCAGAACCCGACCCACGAGCGAGCTGTGCTTCGCTGTCGTCGGATCGTTGACGGATGCCACCGAAGCCGAGCGTCTGGCGGCGAAGTACGAGCAGCCCTCCAATGATGCCGATCATCTCGCATCCACGAAGAACTTCTGGACCACCGTTACACGCGGAGCACGCATCGTCGGCGACGGACCGGATGTCGGAGCGCTGAACGCGTCGCTGCCCTGGCTCGCGCACGACGCGATGATCCATCTGACGGTGCCGCGCGGCCTGGAGCAGTACACCGCCGCGGCATGGGGCACGCGCGACGTGTGCCAGGGTCCGGTGGAATTCCTGCTGGCGCTCGAACACGACGAACCGGTCAAGCGCATCTTGCAGATTGTATTCGCCGAACAGTCTGTGACGCGCGGCGACTGGCCGCAGTGGTTCATGCTCGAGCCTTATTCGTCGATTCGCGATCAACACAGTCACGGCGACGTGATCGTGTGGCCGCTGAAAGCGTTGAACGACTATCTCGAGGCCACCGACGACCTGGCATTCCTGGACGAGGCGGCGCCGTGGCGCGACGACGACACATTAGAGCGGACCGCTCGCGAAGACACCATCGCGGCGCACGTCGACAAATTGCTCGCGACGGTGCGAGAGCGCTTCATACCGGGCACGTCTTTGATCCGGTACGGCGAGGGCGACTGGAACGATTCGCTGCAGCCCGCCGATCCGGGCATGCGCGACGCGATGGTGAGTAGCTGGACCGTCGCACTGCTGTATCAGCAACTGCTGCGTTACGCGGCGATCCTTCGCCGGTGCGGCCGCAACGACGCGGCGAAGACGCTGTCCGATCTCGCGGCCGCGATGCGCGCCGACTTCAATCGATTGCTTGTCCGTGACGAAGTCGTCGCGGGATACGCGCTCTTCGAGCCCGGAAGCGATACACCCGAGCTTCTGCTGCATCCGGCCGACAAGCGAACCGGATTGATGTACTCGCTTCTGCCGATGACACGCAGCATCATCGCCGGGCTGTTCACGCCCGAACAGGCGCGGCATCATCTGCAAATCATTCGCGCGCACCTGCTGTTTCCGGACGGCGCGCGATTGATGGACCGTCCGGTCGCGTACCACGGAGGGCCCGAGCAAACCTTCCGGCGCGCCGAGTCGGCGTCGTACTTCGGCCGCGAGATCGGGCTCATGTACACGCACGCCCATCTGCGCTATGGGGAGGCGATGGCCGTGCTGGGAGAGGCCGACGCACTATGGGATGCGCTGCACGTTGCGAATCCGATCAGCGTGACCGAACGTGTCGCGAATGCGGCGCCGAGGCAGCGCAACGCGTATTTCAGCAGCAGCGACGCCGACTTCGCGGACCGCTACGAGGCGAGCGACGCGTGGTCGCGTGTCAAGGCCGGCTCGATCGTGGTCGAGGGCGGATGGCGCGTCTATTCGAGCGGCCCGGGGCTGTATGTCAGGCTCCTGATCCAGCACGCCTTCGGCATCCGGCGCGCTTTCGGCACTCGCGTGAATGAGCCGGTGCTGCCCCCAGCACTGGCCGGGCTCACCGTTGAATTCGACTCGCCCGCATGACGATGCAGGCGATTGTCGTTCCTCGCGCATCACCGGCGACAGGCCCGAACGGGGGCGGGTCGCAAGACGGGCCCATCTCGTCGCGCCGCGCGCCGCTGTTGACACGACTCCGCCGTTGCTCGCATAGTAAGTACACATAAGACCGCACGTCTTGCCCGCTCGGGCGGTGCCCGAGGCGGGCTTGTTTCGTTGCGTACTGCGCTTTCACCGTGACTTGAGGTCACGGTTTTCTGGAGATGCATTCCGATGGACATCCCAACGCAATCGGCCTATCGCGTCCAGGAATTCATTTCCGGACGCTACACGAGCATCAGCATCGGTGCAGGGCTCAAGACGCCGTGACCAGCATCATCGACGTCGACAAGATGATGGACCGGCGCTTTCTCGACTACGCCCTCGACAAGCTCGGTCGCGTCGAGGTGCAGTGAATCGCGCGAGGCTATCGGTGAGAACTCGTGGCGGCTCGAGGCGATCGAGCGCGCACGGGCTGGCGGCGCGCGCTCGCGACCATGGCGGGCGGCTCGAGAGGCGTTCGCGAGGCGTCGTTCAGCGCGCTGGTGAGACGTGTCAGGAGCGCGAGGAACGTGCCGCGTTCGGCTTGGCTAAGCGGCGCAAGGAGCTGCTCGGAG
>DATKLH010000087.1:0-8207 GCA_035542515.1 Casimicrobiaceae bacterium | reverse complement strand
ATGAGCTCGTTGCAGCTCGGACTCATCGTCGCCGGCATCCTCCTCGTGGTAGGCGTGATCATCTACAACGGATGGCAGGAGCATCGCCTCAAGCGACGCCTCGCCTCCGCAAGTCGCAAGGATCCTACGCAGGTGATCGCGACACCGCCGGGTGCCGGTCGCAGGGAGCCGACGTTGAGCGAGGTCGAACAAGCGTCGACGGTTCCATCGCCTTCCGCGATCGCGCGCGCACCCGTCGAACCGCCCGCCGAGCCGTTCGCGATTCCCATGGACGTGCTGCCTAGCGCACCGTCGAGCGAGGTTTCCACCGAGCCGGCAAGCGAGCAGGGCCTCGATGCGATCGAGCCTTCCGACGAGGAAGCCGAGCTCGCGACCGTCGAGCACGTGCGTCCCGGGGCGCGTCCCGATCCCGATATCGAATGCATGATTGCACTGCAGCCGACGCGACCGGTGGCCGCGCCTGCCCTCGCGGCCGGCCTGCATGCACGCCTGGGCAAGCCGTTGCGGTGGTTTGGCCGCTCCGGCAACGGACCCTGGCAGCTGCTCTCCAAGGACACGCCCGGGACGTTCACCGAGCTCGCGGCGTGCCTTCTGCTGGCCGATCGCAACGGACCGGTTTCGCGCGGACAGCTCGACGCGTTCCTGCGCGTCGCTTCCGAGATCGCGCCGAGTCTTCCCGCCGCGTTCCTCGCGCCCGACCTCGACGAGGAGCTCGAGCGTTCGGAAGCCCTCGACAGGCTGTGCGCGGAAGTGGACGTTCAGGTCGGGCTCACCGTCATGAAGGCCGAACCGTCGTCGATTCCCGGCACGCGCTTGCGCGGTGTCGCCGAGGCTGCAGGCTTCCGGCTCGCGCCGAGCGGACGCTTCGATTTCATCAACGAAGACAACGGCGCGGTCCTCTACAGCCTGCAGAATGCTCGCAACGAGCCGTTCACTGCGGAGTCGCTCAGGGTCACGTCGGTCAACGGGGTGGTGCTGCTGCTCGATGTTCCGCGCGTGGCCGATCCGATGCGGGTGTTCGATCAGATGAAGCTCGCGGCAAAGCGCCTCGCCGTGACGCTGGGCGCCGAAGTGGTCGACGACAATCGCCGCGTGCTCGACGACGCAGCGCTGGCACGCACTCGCGAGCAGGTCGAGGATGCGGCCAACGCACTGCGCGAAGTGCACATCGAACCGGGCAGCGCCCGAGCGCTGGCCTTGTTCAACGCGTAGGATGCTCCGATGCCGGCGCGCGCCGCGCCTGCCGTGCCTGTCGCTGCGGCGCGCCGCGCGGCAGCGCTACGCGAGCAGCTCGAGCAGCACAACTACAACTACTACGTGCTCGACGCGCCGACGATTTCGGACGCGGAGTACGACACGCTCTATCGCGAGCTCGAGAGGCTCGAAGCGCAATACTTGTCGCTGGTCACGCCCGATTCGCCGACGCAGCGCGTGGGCGGTGCGGCGATCGCAGAGCTCGCGCCGGTGCGTCATGCCGTGCCGATGCTGTCGATCCGCACCGAGACCGACACGACCGCCGGTGCGGCGGCTAAATTCGACGCGCGCATCCGCAAGGAGCTCGCTCTGCCCGAGAACGCGCCGCCGGTCGACTACATGGCCGAGCTCAAGTTCGACGGCCTCGCAATCAACCTTCGTTACGAGAACGGCATGCTCGTGCAGGCAGCGACGCGCGGAGACGGCGAGGTCGGCGAGGACGTCACGCACAACATACGCACCATCCGCGCGATTCCGCAGCGCCTGCGAACCGGGCGTCCCCCCGCCGTGCTCGAGGTGCGCGGCGAGGTCTACATGCGCCGCAAGGACTTCGAGGCGCTGAACGAGCGTCAGCGCGCTGCCGGCCAGAAGACGTTCATCAACCCCCGCAACACCGCGGCGGGCGCGGTGCGGCAGCTCGATCCGGCGATGACGGCGCAGCGGCCGCTGCACTTCTTTGCCTACGGCATCGGCGCTACGCAGGGCTTCTCATTGCCGCCCACCCAGAGTGCATTGCTCGACACGCTCGAACAGCTCGGCTTGCCGGTCAATCGCGACCGGCGCCTGGCGCACGGGCCTGCGGATCTCGTGACGTTCTACGACGATGTCGCGGCGCGTCGCAATGCGCTGCCGTTCGAAATCGATGGCGTCGTGTACAAGGTCGACAGCCTGGCCTGGCAGCGACAGCTTGGTTACGTGACGCGCGAACCGCGCTGGGCGGTGGCGCACAAATTCCCGGCCGAGGAAATGCCGACCACGGTGGTCGATATCGGCATCCAGGTGGGACGTACCGGCGCCATCACGCCCGTGGCACGACTCACGCCGGTGTTCGTCGGCGGCGTGACCGTCACCAACGCGACGCTTCACAACGAGGACGAGATTCGCCGCAAGGACGTGCGCATCGGTGACACGGTGATCGTGCGCCGCGCAGGTGATGTCATTCCCGAGATCGTGCGCGTGCTCACCGAGCGCCGGCCGCACGATGCGCGCACTTTCGTGATGCCGACTTCGTGTCCCGAGTGCGGGTCGGCGATCGAGCGGTTGCCCGACGAAGCGGTGGCGCGCTGCACCGGCGGACTCGTATGCCCGGCGCAACGCAAGCAGGGCCTGTTGCATTTCGCGAGCCGCCGCGCGATGGATATCGAGGGACTGGGCGAGAAGCTCGTCGACCAGCTGGTCGATGCAGCGCTGGTGCGCACGGCGGCGGACCTCTATCGCCTGGGCGTGACGCACCTCGCTGCGCTGGAGCGCATGGCCGAAAAGAGCGCGGGGAATGTCCTCGACGCGATCGGGAAGAGCAAGAGCACGACGTTGCAGCGCTTCATCTACGCACTGGGCATCCGTCACGTCGGCGAGGCCACGGCGCGCGACCTCGCGCGGCATTTCGGCAGTCTGGATGCGTTGATGGCGGCATCGCGCGAGCAACTCATGGAAGTGCCGGACGTGGGCCCGGTGCTTGCCGAGGCGATCGCGGACTTTTTCGCGGAGCCGCACAATGTCGAAGTGATCGAGCAGCTGCGCGCGTGCGGCGTTCGATGGCAAGAGTCCGAGCCGGCACGCGCGCCGGCCGGCCCGTTGCAAGGGATGACAGTCGTGCTGACCGGTACGCTACCCAGCCTGAGCCGCGACGAAGCGAAAGCCCTGCTCGAAGCCGCCGGCGCGAAGGTGGCCGGGAGCGTGTCGAAGAAGACCAGCTATGTCGTCGCGGGTGCCGACGCCGGGAGCAAGCTTGCGAAGGCGCAGGAGTTGGGCGTGGAAGTGTTGGACGAGGAGGGGATGCGGAGGCTGGTCAGGAAGGCCGACAGGCGATAGGCGCTTGCGACTGTCATCGCGTTGGCCTGGGCCTCGACGTTGATCGCACCGTTCATGTATGAGCGAGGCCAACGTCGCCGCCGGCTGATGAGTTGCCACACCTGAGCAGCCATCTATTCGCCCAGCGCCTATCGCCCATGACCTGTTCGCCTAACCATCGCGGAGCGCAATCATGAAACCCATCACCAAGGCAGTATTCCCCGTCGCCGGCCTCGGCAGCCGTTTCCTCCCCATCACCAAGGCGTCGCCCAAGGAGATGCTGCCGATCGTGGACAAGCCGCTCATCCAGTACGCGGTCGAGGAAGCCGCGGCGGCGGGCATCACCGACATGATCTTCATCACCGGCCGCAACAAGCGCGCGATCGAGGATCACTTCGACAAGGCCTACGAGCTCGAGACCGAGCTCGCCCTGCGCAACAAGACCGCGCTGCTCGAACAGGTGCAGGCTGCCACGCCGCCGGGCATCAACTGCATCTACATTCGCCAGACCGAGGCGCTCGGGCTCGGGCACGCCGTGCTGTGTGCCGCGCCGGTGATCGAGGACGAGCCCTTCGCCGTGCTCCTCGCCGACGACCTGATCGACGCCGAGGTGCCGGTCATGAAACAGATGGTCGACGTCGCCACGCGGCATGATGCGTCGACCCTCGGCGTGATGCGGGTCGCGCCAGCGGATATCGGCAGTTACGGCGTCGTCGAAACCGAAGGTCGCGAGGGCGAGCGCACACGGCGCATCACGCGGATCGTGGAAAAGCCCAAGCCCGGCACCTCTTCGTCGGACCTCGCGGTGGTCGGACGCTACGTGCTGTCGCCACGCATCTTCCATCATCTGCGCACGATGCCACCCGGCGCAGGCGGCGAGATCCAGCTCACCGATGGCATCGCGCGACTGATTGAAGAGCAGCTGGTGCTCGCCTACGCTTTCGAGGGTCGGCGCTACGATTGCGGCAGCAAGCTCGGCTACCTCGAAGCGACCGTCGACTTCGGCCTCAAGCACCACGAGGTCGGCGCCGGGTTCGCCCGCTTTCTCGCGCAGCGCAGCCGATGACGCTCAACGAGTTGCGCTACATCGTCGCGCTCGCCCAGGAGCGCAGCTTCGGCCGCGCCGCCGCGAAGTGCTTCGTGAGCCAGCCGGCGCTGTCGGTGGCGATCCAGAAGCTCGAGGACGAGCTCGGCGCGCCATTGTTCGAGCGCGGCAAGAACGAGGTGACCGTCACGCCGGTGGGCGAGCGCATCGTCGAGCAGGCGCAGAAGGTGCTCGAGGAAGCGGCGCGCATTCGCGAGATCGCTCAAGCGGGACGCAACCAGCTGGTCGGAGCGCTGCGATTGGGCGTGATCCACACCGTCGGCCCCTATCTGCTCCCTGACCTGATCCCGGTGCTGCACGAGCGAGCTCCCGGGATGCCGCTCGACATCGAGGAGAACCTGACCGAGCAGCTCGAAGCGCAATTGCGCAGCGGCCGCATCGACGCCGCGATCATCGCGCTGCCGTTCCAGCCGCCCGGCGTGGTCACCGAGTTCCTGTACGAGGAGCCTTTCCAGGTCGTGGTGCCGCAAGGACACAAATGGGCGAAGCGCAAGTCGATCTCGCCCGACGAGCTCCATCACGAGCACACCATCCTGCTCAACGTCGGTCATTGCTTCCGCGACCAGGTCCTCGACGCTTGTCCCGAGCTCAACCGCGCCGAGGCGCCCATCACGCGCACCAATTCGCTCGAGACCGTTCGCAACATGGTGGCCTCCGGGCTCGGGGTGTCGGTGCTGCCGCGCGATGCGCTGACGCCCAAGTACCACAGCCGCCTCGTGGTGCCGGTGCCGTTCACCAAGCCCACGCCGGCGCGCCGCATCGCGCTGGCTTATCGGAAGAGCTTCCCGCGGCCCGCGGCGATCGCGGCGATTCGCGATGCGGTGATCGAGGTGCGGTCGAAGGCGATGGTGCGCGCGGCGAGCGCGGCGTAGCGGCCGAATGCTCCGCGGATCGATGCGTCCGGCGGATCGGCTTTGAAAAATCCGCTTCAGGATTTTGCAAGTTCCGGAATCTGCGCCAGCGATCCGATCACGAAATCCGGATCGGGCGCGTGTCGCTCCATCGGCAGTCCGGCGCGGTTGATCCAGAAAGTGGTGAAGCCGAAGGCCTTCGCTCCCGCGGCGTCCCAGCCATTGGATGATACGAAGGCGATGCGTTGCGCCGGCGTGTTGAACCGGTCGACAAGCAGCTGATAGACGCGCGGGCTCGGCTTGAAGATGCCGGCGTCGTCGACCGACACTATGTCATCGAGCTGGGAAGCGAGCCCCGAATGCTCGAGCAGGGGCCGAAGCATCGCCTGCGTGCCGTTGGACAAAATCACGCGCGGCGTGGGAGCGAGCCGCTCGAGCGTTGCGGCTGCGTCGGCAAACGCATCGAGTTCTAGATACGCGCCGATGAGCTTCTCACGTGCGGCGCGATCGAGGGGAATCACGAGGGCGGCAAGCGCGTAGTCGAGCGCCTGGCGCGTGACCGCGTCGAAGTCGGGACGCGGGTATGTTGCACTGATCATCAACGACGACAGCCACGAGTATTCGAGCTGCTTCGTGCGCCACAACTGGGTCAGCGCAAGTCCTTGACCGGGCACGAGTCGCTCGGCAAGTGCGCTGATCGAATACACGTCGAACAACGTGCCGTAGGCGTCGAATGCAAATGCGTCGAAGCGGCTCATCGCACACACTCCTGACTGTAACGTCGCACGGCGGTTGCGCGCCGCGATGTCGCTTGCGAGCCGCTCGTAGCTTTTGACGCGCGGCCGCCGCACGGCCGCCCGAAGGCGGCCGCGCTGACTATAGATGTATCGCCGCGCAAAAGTATCGTGCGATCCCGACGGCGTTCGCCGCAGTCTTCAGACGGCCATTGGATCGCGAAACTTTTGCGCGTTGGAAAAAAAAGAGGGGTTACACTTGCGCGTAACCCCTTGGTTCATTTGGTGGGCGATGCTGGGTTCGAACCAGCGACCCCTGCCGTGTGAAGGCAGTGCTCTACCACTGAGCTAACCGCCCCGCGAACCCAGACAGGAGCCGCGATTTAACCATGCGCACGCGGCTTGGGCAAACGCGTCCTGGCGAACTGTCCTAGCCTGTCCAGGACACCGGCGCACCCGTTTGGTGCAAAATCACCTATCCGGGGTCCAAAAGGGGGCGTCGCGGCCGCCCACAGGCTGCCTAAGGCCGTGACCACATGAGCTTTTTGAGCCTGGCCCGCAGTTTGCTGCAGCGTGCCCACCCGCCGGTCGAAGGATCGAATGTCCGCATCACCCTACGATGAAATGCAGGCGCCGGACGGTGGCGTCCGGGCCCATTACCGGGCTTTCGCAGATTGGCTGACCCGCACGCCGCCTGATCGCATCGAGCAAAAGCGCGGCGAAGCCGAGCGCGCATTTCATCGCGTCGGCATCACGTTCGCGGTGTACGGCGAGGACTCGGGCACCGAGCGTCTCATTCCGTTCGACATCGTTCCGCGCATCATCCCGGCCGCGGAGTGGCGCACGCTCGAAGCCGGTCTCAAGCAACGCGTGCACGCGCTCAACCTCTTCCTGAACGACATCTATCACGATCAGAAGATCCTGAAAAACGGCGTGCTCCCGGCTGACCGGGTGCTCGGCAACGCGCAGTACCGGCGCGAGATGGTCGGGATGGACGTGCCCGGCGGCATTTATGCACACATCGCGGGGGTCGACGTCGTGCGCGCCGGCGCCGGCGAGTACTACGTGCTCGAAGACAATCTGCGCGTACCGTCGGGCGTGTCCTACATGCTCGAGAACCGGCGCATGATGATGCGGCTGTTTCCCGAGTTGTTCGCGACGCGGTCGATCCGGCCCATCCAGCACTATCCGGACCTGCTGCTCGAAAAGCTGCACGCGGTCACGCCCGCGGGCACCGATCATCCGACCGTCGCGGTGCTCACGCCCGGGGCCTACAACTCCGCCTACTTCGAGCACGCGTTTCTCGCGCAGCAGATGGGCGTCGAGCTGGTGGAAGGCCAGGACCTGTTCGTGCAGAACGACACGGTGTTCATGCACACCACGCGCGGCCCGCAGCGCGTGCATGTGATCTACCGCCGGGTCGACGACGACTTCCTCGACCCGCTTGCGTTCCGCAAGGACTCGATGCTCGGCGTGCCGGGCGTGTTCGCGGCCTACCGTGCGGGGCGCGTCACGCTCGCCAACGCCATCGGCACCGGCGTGGCCGACGACAAGTCGATCTATCCCTACGTGCCGGACATGGTCCGCTACTATCTGGGCGAGGATCCGATCCTCAACAACGTGCAGACCTACCTGTTGCATCGGCCCTCCGATCTCGATCACGTGCTCGGCAATCTCGCGCAACTGGTGGTCAAGGAGGTCCACGGCGCCGGCGGATACGGCATGCTGATCGGCCCGGCCGCGACGCACGACGAGCGTGAGAGCTTCCGCCAGCGCATCAAGGCGAGCCCGGAGCGCTACATCGCCCAGCCGACGCTTGCGCTTTCGACCTGCCCGACGTTCGTGGCTTCCGGGCTCGCTCCGCGACATATCGACCTGCGGCCGTACGTGCTCTCGGGCCGGGAGATCGACCTGGTCCCCGGCGGCTTGACGCGCGTTGCGTTGCGCGCCGGCTCGCTCGTGGTCAACTCGTCGCAGGGCGGCGGGACGAAGGATACGTGGGTGTTGGCCGAATGACGCCCAATGCGCTCCGGGGGATGAGTCATGCGCTGTGAGCGTGCGTGCGATGCGCACGCAATAGATGCGCCCCATCGCACGGCCTTCGGGCCGAATGCACGCTCCTCCGTCGTTCCTCATACTCCGTACCGCTTGCCGCGCGCGTCACTTCGCCGCTGATTCCCAACATGCTCTGCCGCACTGCCAACGAGCTGTTCTGGATGGCCCGCCACATCGAGCGGGCCGAGAACACGGCCC
>DATKLH010000086.1:0-5500 GCA_035542515.1 Casimicrobiaceae bacterium | reverse complement strand
CACGAGTGCTCGCAGAACCGATGCTGGCACCTGCGCCCCAAGCTTGGACCTGGTACCGCTCCGGCAGCGGCGGCACCTTCGTGAAGAGTCCCGACGGCAGCGCATTTGCGATCGACATGCCCGATCCGCGCGAATTGCCCGACGAACTCGTCGCGGCGCTGCGCCAGGCGATGCGGCGCGGCGATCCGGTGTCGCAAGTCGACGTCGCGTTCGATGTCGATGATGCGACGCTGGCACGCTGGACCGATGCGCTCGAGGTTCCGTTCCATCGTGTTACGGCGTGGCGCTGGGATGAAGCACCGGCCGCTGCGTTCGCGACGGCAATCGACATCCGCGAGCACGCAACCGAGCCGACAACCGAGTCCGTGGCCGATCGCTGGCGATGGTTTCGGCCTGCGTTCGCCCTGGCGGCGCTTGCGCTGGCGCTGCACGTGGGCGCGACGTTCGCCCAATGGGTGGGCCTGCGCTGGCAGCTTCATCGCGCCGAGCAATCGCTGATGGCGCTGGCGCGCGAGGCCAACATTCCCGGCGTAACCGATGCGCGAAGCGCAGCGGCCGGACTCGCGACGCGCTACGCCCAGGCGCGCCACCGTGCCGGTCTCACCGCGCCCGACGACGCGTTGCCTCTGCTCGCGCGTGCCGCGCCCGCGCTGTCGATCATTCCCGTCGAAGCGCTGCGTGGCGCGACCTATTCGAGCGGCGCATGGACTTTCGACATGGCGAAGGTGGATCCGGCCGTGCTCGATCGCGCTACGGCGACGCTCGCGCAATCCGATGTAACCGCCGTGGAAGCCACCAGCGGTGCCGGCGTACGCATCCGGGTGACGCCGTGACCACGGACGTGCAGCGCAGCGTCGTACCGGCAGGCATCGCCGAGTGGCATGCGCGAGCTTCCATGCGCGAGCGCGCTCTGGTGTGGATTGCAGTGGTCCTCGTTGTCGCAGCAACGCTCTACACGCTCGTATGGCAGCCGCTGCTGCGCGACATCGCGCGATTGCGCGACGAAGTGCCGCGCGCGCAGGCCCTGCTGACCCAGGCACGCGATCGCGCGGCGGGCCTTCCCGATGCGCCGGTTGCGCCGGCCAGGCTTCTACCTGCCGAAATGCGCTCGCTGGTCGACCAAACGCTGAACCAAAAGGGACTGCGCGCTCAAGTCGACGTCCTGGAAACGCGCGACGAAGGTGTCCACGTCGTGTTTTCCGCGGTTGCGTTCAACGCGCTGGTCGGTTGGCTCGACGAGCTCGCCTCGCAGCACGGCCTGCGCGTGATGGAGGCGACGCTCACGTCGCGCGTGGAGCCCGGCATGGTGCGCGCCGATGTCGGCCTGACACGTTGAGGCCGCAAGCCGCGTGCGAATCCTCGTCGCTCTCCTGGCGCTGATCGGCCTCGCGGCGATTGCGATCGTCGCAGCCCCCGCGAGCCTGCTCGCGCCGTGGATCGCTTCGCAGACACAAGGATCGCTGCGACTGCTCGATGCCGGCGGAACGGTATGGCGCGGACGAGGCACGTTGCAATCGGCACAATCGACCGCGGGCGTCCCGATCGCGTGGCGCGTGCGATCGGTTCCGCTGCTGCAAGGCGATTGGCGCGTCGAGCTGACGCCACAGACACCCGACATGCCCCATGGCACGGTGCAGGTGTCCGGCGATCAGGTCACGCTTTCGGGGATCAAGGCGCAGCTTCCCGCATCGCTGTTCCAATCGGACCGCAGCCCCGCCGGCGCGATCGCGCTCGGCGGCAACGTGGTGCTCGACGTTCCGAGGTTCCAATGGAGCGGCCGCACGTTGAGCGGAACCGGCGATGCACGATGGGAACGCGCTCGTCTCGCTCTGGGAACGCTCGGACTCGACCTGGGAACCGTCAGCGTGCACCTGGTGCCAGCCGGTGCAGGCGTCAGCGGCGCGTTGCGCAACGAGGGTGGCGACCTGCAGTTGTCGGGAACGCTGAACGGTTCGCCCGACGGCACGCTCGTCATCGAAGGTCGGCTGCGTCCCGCTGCGACCCTTCCGCAATGGGCCGTGCTCGCACTCGCTGCGTTCGGACGCCCCGACGCTCAGGGCGCGATTCCGTTCACATGGCGCGTCAAGCTGTAGCGCGACGCGAGCGTGCACGCACCGGTGCATCGGTTGCGGTGCGCCCGAGCGCTGTCGCACGCATCGGCGCGTTGGATGGCTTCCGCGGTGGCGCGGTCTTGGCGATGATCGCGTACCACTTCTGCTTCGACCTGCGCTACTTCGGGATCGCGCGCCTCGATTTCGAGAACGACCCGTTCTGGCTCACCACGCGCGCGCTGATCCTGTCGTCGTTCCTGTTCGCAGCCGGGGCGAGCCTGGTGCTCGCCCGCAACGCGGATCCGTCGGCGCGGAGATTCTGGCGGCACGTCGGTGTGATCGCGGTGGCGGCACTAGCCGTAAGCGCGGCGAGCTATGCGATGTTCCCGCGCACCTACATCTGGTTCGGCGTGCTTCATGCGATCGCGGTCGCGTTGATCCTCGCACGGCCGTCGGCAGCCTTTCCTCGTCTCGCGCTGTTGATCGGCGCAGGCGTGATCGCCGCGGGCCTGTCGTTCAGTCACCCGGCGTTCGACACGCGAGCGCTCGGCTGGATCGGGTTCGCCACGCACAAGCCCTACACGGAGGATTACGTGCCGCTCTTTCCGTGGGCCGGTGTGCTGTTCCTTGGCGTGGCTGCGGCACCGTTGCTCGCTCGTCCCTGGGCTACGCGTCTGCGCGCCCTCGAACCGCCGCGCTATCTGACCTGGTTGGGGCGGCACAGCCTGCTCGTGTACCTCGTGCACCAGCCCCTGCTGATCGGCGCGCTGTGGCTGCTGGTGCACTGAGCAAGCAGCGATGCGCCGCTTCGCCGCGCTGTTCGGTGCGCTCGACGCCACCACGCGCACCAACGAGAAGATCGCCGCGCTGAGCGCCTATTTCCGCGATGCGCCTGCGCTGGACGCAGCGTGGGCGGCGTACTTCCTCACCGGCCGCAAGCTCAAGCGCGTCGTCGGCACGCGCGATCTGCGCGCCGCCGCCTTGGGCGCATCGGGACTGCCCGAGTGGCTGTTCGATGCCGGATACGACGCCGTGGGCGATCTCGCCGAAACGATCGCACTGGTGCTGCCGGCACCGCTGGAATCCGACGACCGCTCGCTCGCGCAGTGGGTCGAGCAGGAGCTTGCCCCGCTCGGCGGACTGTCCTCGAGCGAGGTGCAGTCGCGCCTGCGATCGGCCTGGTCGCGACTGTCACGCGACGAGCGCCTGGTCTTCGTGAAGCTCATCACGGGATCGTTCCGCGTCGGCGCAGCGAAGCAGCTCGTGCTGCGTGCGCTCGCGTCGGTTGCCGACGTGCCGGTCGGCGACGTCGCGCAGCGCCTGATCGGCGCCTGGCCGGTCGATGCGTCGTTTTTCGACAGGCTCCGCGGCCAAAGCGGAACAGAAGCCCCCGGATTGCATCGCCCCTATCCGTTCCTCCTTGCTCACGCGCTCGAAGGCGACGTCGAAACGCTCGGGGACATCGCGCACTGGCAGGCCGAGTGGAAGTGGGACGGCATACGCGCGCAGGTGATCGCACGACCCGACGGAACCAGCGTGTGGTCGCGCGGCGAGGAACTGGCGAGTGCGGCTTTCCCGGAGATCGCGGAGGCCGCGCGTCTGCTTCCGCACGGCACTGTGCTGGACGGCGAGATCCTCGCGTGGCGGCCCGGCGAGGATCGGCCTCTGCCGTTCGCATCGTTGCAACAGCGCATCAATCGCAAATCACCCGACGCCAAATGGCTGCGCGAAGTGCCGGTGGTCCACGTCGCATACGACCTTCTCGAGCTCGAGGGATCCGACCTGCGTGCTCGCCCGCTGGAGCAGCGCCGCGCGTTGCTCATGGGCCTGATCCCGGATGCGGGGTCTGCGCTGCGGCCCAGTCCGCTCGTCGAAGCGTCCACCTGGATCGATCTGCGCCGCGCACGCGACGCTGCGCGGGTTCGCCGTGCCGAAGGACTCATGCTCAAGCGTCGCGATTCCCCCTACGGCGTGGGGCGCGTTCGCGGCGCCTGGTGGAAATGGAAAGTGGATCCCTACAGCGTCGATGCGGTATTGATCTACGCGCAGGCGGGTCATGGTCGGCGTGCATCGCTCTACACCGACTACACCTTCGCCGTATGGAACGAGTCGGGTGAGCTCGTGCCCTTCGCGAAAGCCTACTCGGGCCTCGACGATAGCGAGATCCGAACGCTCGACAACTGGATTCGCAGTCATACGCTGGAGCGCTTCGGGCCGGTTCGCCGGGTTGAACCGAGCCTGGTGTTCGAGCTTGCGTTCGAAGGGCTGCAGCTGTCGAAACGCCACAAGAGTGGCGTTGCGGTGCGCTTCCCGCGTATCGCGCGTTGGCGCAAGGACAAGACGGCGGCCGAGGCCGACACGCTCGCAACCCTGCGAACGCTGGCCGCGACGGGAACCGCTATGGCCTGAACCCGGTACGCGATCGTCGTTCAAGCCGATCAGCGCCCGGTCGTTCGGGTCGCTCTCATCGGCCGATGCAAGGCGGTTCCGTGCGGTGCGAAAGGGATCATCGGCGTGCTCGATTGTCGTCTACACTGAGCCGATGCGTGCTCTCCGCTGGCTGCAGTGGATCCACGATCCTGTGTCGGGGCTCTCCCCGTCGGGCCGGGAGGAGCTGAATCAGCGCCTGCGGCTGCACCGCTTCCTGCTCGCGAGCACGTTCTCGATGCTGTACCTGGTCGTGCTCGCCATCTTCCACACCCAGGACAAGATCGACAGCACGACGCTGCTCATCGCGGTGGCGATCGTGCTGATGTTGATCGCGACGTTCTTCGCGCTGTTCCGGCTGGGCCTCAACCTGCACTTTCGCGACCCGAGCCTGACGGCGTTGCAGGTTCTCGCCGCGGTGTTCACGATGCTGCTCGTCGTCTACCGTGCGCCGGAAACGAGACTGGTGTTCGCGGCGTTCTTCTTCGTCGCGCTGATGTTCGGAATGCTGCGCTCCAGCGGGACGCAGCTCGCCGTGCTGGGTGCGATATCGCTAGGCTCGTTCATGCTCGTGGCGCTCGCGCGCTACGGCCGCAACCACGACGTGGAGATGTTGCGGCTCGACATGCTGCAGATCGCGGTGACCGCACTCACCTTTCCATGGCTGCTTTTCATCGGCAGCCGCGTGAAGCGCCTGAAGGAGGCGGACCGCCGCAAGGACGACTTCCTCGCGACCCTCGCTCACGAGTTGCGCAACCCGCTCGCGCCGATCCGAACCGGCGTGCAGATCCTCCGCATGGCCGGTGCCGAGTCGCAGGCGCAGAGCGTGATCCCCATGATGGAGCGCCAGCTGCAGCACCTCACGCGCCTGCTCGACGATCTCCTCGACGTGAGCCGGATCACGCGCGGCAAGATCGCGTTGCACCTCGAGCGCATCGACCTGCGGCAAAGCCTGCAGGCCGCCGTCGAGGCGAATCGCCCGCTGATCGAGCAGATGGGCCACAAGCTGGCGGTGTCGATGC
>DATKLH010000085.1:0-2397 GCA_035542515.1 Casimicrobiaceae bacterium | reverse complement strand
GCGCCGACGTGCTGTGCACGAACGACTTGCCCAGGTCTCCATGCAGAGCACCCGCAAGGAACCTTCCGTATTGCGCCCAGAGCGGGCGATCGAGCCCGAGCGCCGCGATCGCGTGCTCGCGGTCGGCCTGGTCAGCCTGGGGGTTGATGAGGATGTCGATCGGATTGCCGATCGCAAAGACACCGACGAAGACCAGCGCCGACATGACCAGCAGGACGACGAAGGCCTGCAGGCTGCGGCGGATGATGTAGGCGAGCACGTGGTACGGTCGACGACAAAACGCTAGATTACCTGATGCGCGCGGCGCGCTTAGCCGCGCGTCGGTCCGCACGACGTACTATGTGCCGATCGCGAGCCACTCGCTCGGACAGGGCATGCACATGGCCTTGACGCGGTCGATACCGGTGTCGGGTGCGAGCCACTCATCGAGTTCCGCGTCGCCGATGATCACGGGCATGCGGGTATGGACGGTGGCCATCAGGGTGTTCGGTTCCGTCGTGAGAATGGTGTAACTCGCGATGGCCTCGTCCCCACGCTGCCAATATTCGTACAGGCCGCCCAGCGACAACAGCTCGCCTTCAGCGCTCGCGATGCGCACCTTGGCCTTGCGCTTTTCGCCAGGCACGACCTGCCACTCGAAGAAGGCGGTCGCCGGGACGATGCAGCGCCTCTTCCGAAACGCCGTGCGAAAGAACGGCTTGTCGGCCGCGGTCTCGCTGACGGCATTGGAGGGGTTGCTGACTGCTTTTGGATCCTCGACCCAGTAGGGCACAAAGCCCCAGCGCCTGAGCTCGATGCGCCGCGCCTGGTCGCGCAGCAGCACGACCGGATTGACGTCCGTGGGACGCACGTCGGCGTTGGGGACAAAATCGAGGTTCCCGGGCTCGACCCGATAGCGTGAACCGAGCCGCGCCGGCGTTTCGTTGAGTTCGTAGCGGCCGCACATCGCCGGATGCCTGCATGGTAGTCGGACCACACTATTGCAACACACCCGTGCCTCACGCGTCACGGTCATCCCATGCCTGTACCCGACAATTCGCATTAGGCGCGGCGGGTATACGCCACGCGCGCGAACCTGGTTCTTGCGCCATACCTTTCTGCGACCTGTCATTTCCTACAGTTGTGTCCGCGATGTGACCATGATGAACTGCGTTCGAGTGATCGAGGCGCAACAAAAGCGGCTGCGCGCACAACAGCGTCGCAAGCCGTGTCCCGATCGCGGCATCTTTTTCTTATGCGTCAAGGGACAAGGGGACGCGCATGAGAATTCTCGTCGTCGACGACCATCCGTTGATCCAGGTCGCGCTGCAGCATGTGCTCGAGGAGCTCGACGCGGCGCTCGAGCTCTTTCAGGCGCAGGATGCGCGCGCCGCGCGCGACGTATTGTCGGTCTCGCCGCAGCTCGACCTGATCATGCTCGATCTCACGCTGCCGGGCTGCGACGGCTTCGACTTCCTGCGTGAACTGCGCCGCGACTGGCCGGGGATTCCCGTGCTCGTGCTTTCCGCTACGCATGATCGCGCGACGATCGAGTCCGCGCTCGACATGGGTGCCATGGGCTTCATCCCAAAGACGGCCAATGCGCAATTGCTCCTGGGCGCCATGCGACTGGTGCTCGCCGGCGGCATCTACGTACCGACGGAAACCAACGGGTTCGATGGCATCCGTCCGCGACCGGTGGCCAAGCCATCGGAGCTCGGGCTTACCGTTCGCCAGGCGGACGTGTTGAAGCTGCTCGTGCAGGGCAAGCCGAACAAGCTGATCTGCCGCGATCTCCGGCTTTCCGAAGGTACCGTCAAGGTCCACGTGAGCGCGATCCTGCGCGCGCTCAACGTGCACACGCGGACGCAGGTCGTCATCGAACTGGCGCGCCGCGGCGTGAGACTCGAACCACCGGCGGCGCGCGCACGCTGACGCGGATTCCGATGCTCGCCACGGTCGCGCGCTTGCCGACGGGACTGGCGTCGAGGCGCATCGACCCGGCGCTCGGCGCGCGCGTACGCGCCGACCAGATCGCGACGCTGTTCAGCCAGTGGCGCCGAACGACGGCATCGATGCTGCTGGGCGCGTCGATCCTGACCGCGGTCATGTGGGGCACGGCACCGGCGCACGCTTTCGCGCTATGGCTGGGAGCGATCGCCGCGAACCAGGCGTGGCGGTACCGGCTGGCCTGTCGCTATCGCGCCGCCGTACCCGGACCGCAGGAACGCGAGCGCTGGGGTCATGCCTGGGCGCTCGGCTCCGCGCTGGCTGGCGCCCTTTGGGGCGCTGCCGCCGTCGCCTTGTTCGTTCGCGGAGACATCGGTCATCAGGCGTTGCTGATCGTCTGCCTGTTCGGCGTAGTGCTCGGCGGCATCGACCTGACGGCAGTGTATCGGCCTTCGTTCTATGGCTTCG
>DATKLH010000084.1:0-3082 GCA_035542515.1 Casimicrobiaceae bacterium | reverse complement strand
CATCGAGCAGGCGAAAGTGCCGGTCCTGGTCGACGCGGGCGTGGGAACCGCGTCGGACGCGGCGATCGCGATGGAGCTCGGATGCTCGGGCGTGCTGATGAATACCGCCATCGCACAGGCGCGCGACCCGGTACGCATGGCGCGCGCCATGAAGCTCGCCATCGAAGCCGGTCGCGAGGCGTTTCTCGCCGGCCGCATGCCGCGCAAGCTCTACCAGGCGAGCCCGAGCTCGCCCACCGGCGGCCTCATCGCGTGAGCGTCGGAGACGATTGTTCCGCACGCGAACGCGTGAGGGTGACTGACGAGCGTCCGGTGCGCCGATGCGGGATCATCGCGGCTCTGCTCGCCGTGATCTCCATCCCCGCTTTTGCAGTTGCGCCGACAGCGGATGAGATCGCGCAGCGCTGCACCGGGGCCGACGATCGTGCGCAGTGCGGGCGCCGCATCGAGGAGATGCAGCTGGCGCGGCTGCCCAACCTCGCGCGGCGCGACGGAGATACGCTGACCGTCAATCTGTTTCCGGCCGGGACGAAGGTCTACCGCGACAACGTGCAGACCCATGGCGAGAAGACCTACGCACTCTGGGATTATTTCGACTGGATCAACGCGGTGCTCCTGTTCACCACCGATGGCGAGCGCAGCGGATTCCTGCTCCTGCAACGAGCCAGCGGCCGCGACTTTGCGCTACCGTCCGATCCGGCGCTGTCACCCGACCGCAAACGTCTCGCGACTGCGGATTTCTGTCGCTCGGCCTGCGACAACGAAGTAGTCGTCTGGCGGGTCGATCGGGATCGCATCGCGCGCGAGCTGAGCTGGCGTCCGTCGGCGCCGTGGGCCGACGCGAGCGTGCGCTGGAAGGACGCCGACACGCTGGTGTTCGATTACAGCGTGGCGGGCAACGACAGCACGCGAACGCTCGAGCGCAGGCTTTCCGCGCCGGACTGGCTCAACGCGACACGCTGACGCCATGTCGGAGCTGCCGCCGTCCGGCGAGGCGGGCGCGCGCCGCCCGATCCGAAGCTATGTGCTGCGCCAGGGACGCATGTCGCCTGCGCAACAGCGCGCGTGCGAACAGCTCATGCCGCGCTTGGGCGTGCCGTTTGCCGACGCGTTGCTCGATTTCGAATCGCTCTTCGGACGCGCGGCGCCGGTCGTGCTCGAGGTCGGCTTCGGCATGGGCGAGACGACGGCGGCCATCGCCCAGGCGCATCCCGAGATCGACTTCGTCGGCGTCGAAGTGCACCTGCCGGGGGTCGGCGCGTTGCTCAATCGCATCGTGCAGCTGCGCCTCAACAACATCCGCGTGATCCGGCACGACGCGACCGACGTGGTCGAGCGAATGATCGCGCCCGCATCGTTGCACGGCGTGCATGTCTATTTTCCCGATCCGTGGCCGAAGAAGCGGCACCACAAGCGCAGACTTCTCAATGCGAGCTTCGTGCACGCGCTAGCGCAACGCCTGAAGCCCGGTGGCTACCTGCACGTCGCGACCGACTGGACGCCTTACGCCGAGGAGATCCTCGCGACGCTGAGCATCGACCCGCTGTTGCGCAATACCGCGGCCGGCTTCGCGGCACGTCCTGCATGGCGACCACAGACCAAGTTCGAGCTGCGCGGGCTAAAGCTGGGGCACGCGGTGCACGACGTGCTGTTCGTGCGACTGAACGCGAACGGCGGGGATGGGGACTAGAGGCTGGGAGCTTGGGGCTCCTGCACGCGTCGCACGGGACCGCTGACGCGACAGAGCAATGCAGGTGCAACTTGCGATCATGAGGTTACGCGTTGTGATGCAGGCGCTTCGCGACACGTCGCGGGCGACCGCACACTAGGCCCGACCGGTAATTCCTAGCCCCGCTTTCAGGCCGCCTTCTGCTGTCGATGCGTCTGGGCGAGCGCGATGAGACGCGTGATCGCGCTGCGTGCCACATCGCGCGAGAAATGCGCCCGGATGTTCTCGCGCCCGCCCTGCGCGAGCTTGTTCCACAGCGCCTCGTCGCTATACACGCGCTCGATCGCGTCGGCAAACGCGGCCGGCTCGCTCGCCACCATCACGTCGACGCCGTCCTCGAGAAACATGCCTTCGATCGACGGCGGCGTCGCGACCACCGGCAAGCCGTAGCTCATGGCGAGGTTCACCTTGCCCTTCACGCCGGCACCGTAACGCAGCGGCGATATCGACACGCGGCACCCGGTGAAGTACGAGGTGACGTCGGGCACGTATCCGGTCACCACGAAGTCGGGTGCCGACAGCGCCTTGAGCGAGGCCGGAACGCTCGCACCCACGATGTAGGTCTTCACGCCGGGCAGGCGCTGACGCACCAAAGGCAGGATCTCCTTCGCGTACCACAGCACCGCGTCGGTGTTGGGCGGGTGCTGGAATCCGCCGATGAATACCAGGCCCTCGCGCTCGGCGAACGGCTTGCCGCGCGGACCGGGCTCGTGGATGTTCGACAACACCATCACGCGCGCCTCCGGAACGAGCTTGGCGAGCACGGCCTTCTCGACCGTCGACACCACGAGCGTCACGTGCGAATTCGCGATCAGCTTGAGCTCTTCCTCGCGCTTGGTCTCCGCCGCCGCGCGTGCCGCTGCGCCGCCTTCGAGCTCGGCCAGGCGCTCGGCGCGCAGGAAATGCAGATCCACGGTGTCGAACACGAGCAGGGCGTGCGAAGCAAACGCATGGACCGCGTCGATGTGCTTCGCGGCGATGTAATGACGCGACAACACGATGACGTCGAATTCCTTGCCGCGCGTGGCGAGCAGGTCCGCGATCGAGCGCACGTACGGCGCGTGCAGCACTTCGACACCGCGCTGCTGCAACTCGCCGACGTAGGGACGGCGATATTCGAGGTTGTCGGCCACGAACGTCACCTTGCACTGGAGCGAGGTGAGGATCTCGAGGATCGCCTGCATGCGGAGCGAGCCGGAATCCTGGTCGGGCGTGAGCATGCACGCATCGATCACGAGGATCCGCCGGCGCGCCCAGCGATCACGCTCGAGGTTCGCGTCGATGCCGTTGCTGCGGTGGGTCACCAGCGCGTTGTTCCACTGCTCCGCGAAGGTTGCGCGGTTCACCGCCTGG
>DATKLH010000083.1:0-10735 GCA_035542515.1 Casimicrobiaceae bacterium | reverse complement strand
CCGGTCCGACCGTTTGGCGAGAGATCTCCGGAACGGGACACTAGCGCCACGCACGATGCACTTGCTGGATGCCACCATGTTGTACGCGCCCGCGAGCGGCGGCGTGGCGCGCTACCTGCAAGAAAAACGCGAATGGCTGCGCCGCCACACCGCCATCCGGCACACCTTGCTCGTCCCTGGTCCGGTCAGCGGAGCAGGCGATCGCGGCGAGACGTACCTGCGAACCTGGTGGGTCGGGTCCGGGGGATACCGCTGGCCGATGGGCGTCGCGCGCTGGACTCGCGTGATGCGCGCGAAGCGTCCCGATCTCATCGAGATCGGCGATCCCGGACCGATCGGATGGGCCGCACTGCGCGCTGCGCGGACGCTCGATGTCCCGCTCATCGCTTTTTGCCATAGCGACGTGGTGCGCATCGCGGCCGAGCGACTGCATCGATCGGCGGCGGTGGCCGTGCGTCACTATGTGCGGCTCTTGTATCGCCGGTGCGATCTGGTCATCGTGCCGTCGATGTACATGCGGGATCGGTTGCAACGATGGGGCATATCGCGCATCGCGGTTCGTCCCCTCGGCGTGGATCTGCGCACGTTTTCGCCGCACGCGCGCGATGCGGCGTGGCGCCGCGACATGGGGCTTGCCCGGAACGCTCGCGTGCTCGTGTACGCGGGGCGCTTCGCGCCCGAGAAGAATCTCCACATCCTGTTGCGCGCGTTTGGCAAGCTCGGATCGCCCTACCATCTCGTTCTGGTGGGCTCCGGCGCGAGCCTGCCCGCGCAGTCGAACGTGACCGTCGTGCCGTTCATGGAATCGTCCACCTCGCTCGCGCGTGTTCTCGCAAGCGCGGATGGTCTTGTACACGCGGGCGACCAGGAGACCTTCGGCCTGATCTATCTCGAGGCGATGGCGTGCGGACGCGGCGTGATCGCCGCGCGCGCGGGCGCAGCACCGGAGATCGTCGCGCCGGGAACCGGCGTCCTGGTTCGACCGCGCGATGCAGACGCGCTCGCCGACGGTATCGAGGCGTTCTATGGTCAGGATCCCGAAGCGCTTGGCGAGCATGCTCGCGCGCATGCCCAGGCCGCTTATGGCTGGGACTCGACGATGCGCGGCCTGCTGACCATCTACGGTGACGCGCATCGCGCCGAGACGGGTGACCTGCGACGCTATGCAACGTCCTGACCACGGCGCGCAGGTTGCGGTTGTCGTTCATGATGTCGCGCCCGCGACCTGGGAGGAATGCTCCGCGCTGTTGCGCATGATCGACGATGTCGGCGCCCGACCCTGCACCCTGCTCGTCGTCCCCGACTGGCACCGCCGCTCGCCGCTTGCGGCGGCGCCGCGCTTCGTTGCAGCGCTATCGCGTCGCCTCGAAGGCGGCGACGAGCTTTGCCTGCACGGCTACACGCACCTGGATGAGGAGCGCCCGCCGCACACGCTGCGCGGCTTCGTGCAACGTCGATTGCTGACGCGGGCCGAAGGAGAATTCGCGGCGATCGACGAGGGCGACGCGAGCGCGCGCCTCGCGCAGGGCATCGCGACCTTCGCGGCTCTGCGCTGGCCCTTGTACGGCTTCGTACCGCCGGCCTGGCTGCTCGGTCCCGCTGCGCGTCGCGCGATCGAGCGAAGCGGATACCCGTTCCAGTACGTGTCGGTGCGCAGCGGCATCTATCGACTGCCGCAATGGCACCTCGAGTCCTCCGCGAATCTGTGCTACAGCCCCGATCGACCGTGGCGTCGCGCGGCTTCGCGCCTGATGATCCGCCGCGAGCTGCGCCGTCACACGCCTCTGCTGCGCATTTCGCTCCATCCACAGGACGTGCGCGAACCGCGCGTGCTCGAACACTGGCGCGAGTTGATCGTGAAGGCACTCGCGCAGCGCATGCCGGTCACCAAGCACGAGTGGGCTGCGATGGCACTTCCGCTCGCAGCGTGATTCACGCGGCGAGCGCTTCGGCCAGCTTCCGACTTGTCTTGCGCGCCGCGATCGGCAAGAGCTTTTCGGCGCGGGTCAGGCGCCGCATCGGCGCCGGTTTTTCGATCGCCTGTAGCACGAGCAACGCTCGTCGCTCCGCGGCACGCAGTCGCGTGAGGTTGCGTCGGGGCTTGCCCGGACGAAACGTCCCGTCGAGGTAGGCCTTCACCACACCCGGATGAACGTAGCTCTTGCGACACACGGCGAGTGTGTTACCGAGCACCTGCGCGGCTTTGCGCAACGCATCGTTCACCACGCGCGTTGCGGCCGAAAGCGATGCCGGCATCTCGGCGCGCGAGAGCTCTTCGATCGCGATCACGGTTGCGCCCCACGTACGAAAGTCCTTGGCTGTGTACGGCGTCGAGCTCACCTCCTGCAGATACGCGTTGATGTCGGTCGCGTAGACCGGTCGACGCTCGCCGTCCTCGACATACTGGAACAGCTCGTAGCCCGGCAGGTCCAGGCAGTGACGGATGATGCCGGCCAGGCGCTTGTCGGACAGCGCGATGTCGTGTTCCTTGCCCGACTTGCCGCGAAAGCGGATGCGGATGCGATCGCCGGCGACCTCGACGTGACGATTGCGCAGCGTAGTGAGTCCGTAGCTTCCGTTCTGGCGACGATAGCGCTCGTCGCCCACGCGCACGAACGTGCGGTCGATCACACTGACCATCGCGGCGAGCACCTTGTCCCGCGGCAGGCCCGGCAGCGCGAGATCGTGATCCACCGCGGCGCGGATGGTGGGTAGCGCGCTGGCGAAATCGACCAGGCGATGGAACTTGTGCTGATCGCGCTGCGCGCGCCAGTCCTGGTGATAGCGATACTGCTTGCGTCCTCGCACATCGCGCCCGGTCGCCTGCAAGTGGCCATCCGCGTCGGCGCAGATCCACACCTGTGTCCATGCGGGCGGAATCGCGAGCTTGCGGATGCGCTCGAGCGTGGCCTTGTGGCGTACGCGGCGTCCGCGTGCATCGACGTAGAAGAATGCGTCCGGCGAGCCGCGTCGCGCGAGGCCGGGATCCTCGGCGCGGCTATAGCGCAGACCAGCGACACGCAGCACCTCGCGCACGGGTGCATCCATTGGGGCTTCGGCGCTATCGGCGACGGACACTTTGCACCCGAGATTTTGGCAATCGAAACGATGCTCTTTGAGTGCGAACGCGTTGCACAGAGCGGCGTGCCGGGACGCGCAACCATCGATTCGGCGCCGGGCTCGTTCGCAAACGAGCAGACAACGCAATCGCAGGAAGTTCCGTGAACAAGCGTGTGGCGAAGCCGCGTGTAGGAGCGACTCGGACGTGCGCGTGCAATCGCCGGAGCGCGCGGCGCAGTGCTGCCGTCACAGATCCACACGCGGGAGAACCCCGCGTGAAACCGGCACACCGTCGCCGGCGGGGTTACATCCAGTACGGCTTCGCGTTGAAGTATTGGTGCACGTGATGCGCCCAGTGCGCGTCGGCCATCGACGGCCAGTGGTCCTTGTCGCGTTGCCGCTTCAACGCGCGGCCTCGCGCACCGGAGGCCGCTGGTTGTAATGCCGGTAGACCGAAGCGATCCATTGATCGGAGGTCAGGTCGGGCCACTTGCCGCGCTCGAAGGCAGGCCCCGACGTGAGGCGCGCAACGGCCTCGGTGCTCAACACCAGGTAATCGCCGCTGGGTCGGATCGTCGTCCAGGGTACCGGGAAGTAGCGACGGTCGAAGTTGCCGAGCACGCCGTGGACCGAAACCACCGCGAACAACACCTGTCCGCGCGCGGGATCGATCACCAGGTCGCGAATGTCGCCAAGACGCTCACCGAACACATTGCGCAGGTCCATCCCGACGATGCGCGATGCGCGCGTGGCGCTCCCGCTTTGAACCTCGTGACGGTACGGCAAGTCGTTCGGCGGCGGAGCCTCGACATGTCCGGCCGCGGCATCGGGCGGCGCAGGTGTGGGCTGGGCGCCGCACGGTCCGACCCATGAAAGCAAAGCGACCGCGAACGGCGCCGACGCATAACACACCGCGCGCGTCAAAAAAGCGCGCCAACCCGGCGCAGATCGCCTTCGCGCTAGCGTATGCCCTGCGAATTGCGGGACGCGGCTAAACCAGCGGCGGGGCGATGCGAACCCCTGCAGTGGTTGGTGCGACGGGCGCGATCGGCAGCTCGTCGGCAACCTCGCTGTCGACTGTAACGCTATCGATACGCGCCAGGAGCTCGCGCCACAGCTCCGGTTGCTTGCGTGCATACCCGAACTGCGCCTCGAGATAGCCGAGCTTGTTGCCGCAATCGTAGCGGCGGCCCTTGAACGAAGCTGCAAACACCGGCTCATCGAGCATCAACTGTGCAATTGCGTCGGTGAGTTGGACCTCTCCTCCCGCCGAGGGTGCCGCGCGCTCGAGCTTCGCCCAGATGGCCGGCGTCAGCACATAGCGGCCGACCACTGCGAGATTGCTGGGCGCAGTGCCCGCGCGCGGCTTCTCCACGATGCCATGAAGGCGTGCGCTCCCGCGGGCGAAGGCGCCTTGCAAATCGACCACGCCATAGCGATGCGTCTCGGTGCGCGGCACCCGCTCCACGGCCACCACCGAAGCGCGCTCACGCGCGAACACCTCGAGCAGCTGCGCGAGCGCCGGCGGATCGGCGTCGATCAGGTCGTCGGGCAGAATCACGGCGAACGGTTCCTCGCCAAGCGCCGGACGCGCGCGCAGAATGGCATCCCCAAGTCCGCGCATCTGCGTCTGTCGTATGTAGCTGAACGCAACGCCGCGCGGGATGACGCTGCGGACCTGCGCGAGCGCATCGGCATTGTCGCGCGCGGCGAGCTCATGCTCGAGCTCGTAGGCGTGATCGAAATGATCCTCGATGGCGCGCTTGTTGCGGCCGGTGATGAAGATCATGTCGGTGACGCCCGCCGCCGCGGCCTCGTCCACCGCGTACTGGATCAGCGGACGATCGACGATCGGCAACATCTCCTTGGGACAGGCCTTGGTCGCCGGAAGGAATCGCGTGCCGAAACCAGCCACCGGGAAGACGCATTTGCGTACGCGCGCCGGACCGCCGTGCTTGCTCATGAACATCTCCGCTCCACGGGTACGCCATCGCTCGTCGCAAGCCGCAGGGACGCGGACGCGCGCTTGACACGATCGCTATGCGCCAGGACTCCGGCGCGCCATTGCTCCGCGTCGCGACCGGCCATGCTCGTCTGAAGGTAGCGGCGTCGGGCGCGCCAGCACCACAGCGGGCGCTGCGTCGCCACGCCGCGTCGCCAGCAACCCACGGCGCATACCGCTTCGAATTCGTGTTCCAGTGCGATCATCCGGGTGCTCCAGGAGCGATGGCGTTTCGATGGTTAGCACGTTGCGTGCCGCATTCAATCGACAAGCGTTGAGACGTCGAGGTCGCGCTCGAGCGCAACACGCAATGCGTCGGCGCGGATGCACGTGATGGCAAATGCTTCCAGATCCGGTAATTCTTACGCGCACTCGAATAACGACCCGGACCGATCGCGACTGCGTACCGTGCAGTGTCGGACGCGATCCTGTGACACGCGCGCATGCGGCATGCTCCTTGCTCGAACCGCTCGGCCCATCGGATGTTCCGATACCCCGGAGGTTTTTCATGGCTCGTGCACAAACGCGCGGCAAGTCCGCGCAAAGCAAAGGCAAGACGTCGTCGCAAGCTCGCAAATCGAGCAGTGCAGGCCGGATGGCCGGCGGTGGGAGCAAGCGCGGGAGGACATCGGCGCAAGGCCAGAAGTCCGCGCAGACGCGCAAGCCGTCACAAGGCGGCAAGTCGATGCAGACGCGTGGCAGCGCGCGCAAGTCCACAAGGGCGCGCAAGGGCAGCACGTCATCCGCGCGCAAGAGCAGCGCACGCAGCAGTCCGACGGTGCAGGCGATCGATCTCCTGATCGAAGACCATCGCATGGTGCAGAAGATGTTCCGGCAGGGGGAACGCAAGCGCGAGGACACCGAGAGCCTGCAGCAGATCGTGCAGCAGGCATGCGATGCGCTCACGCAGCACGCCGATATCGAGGAGCAGTATTTCTACCCGGTAATGCGCGAGGAAGCCGACGAGCGTGACCTGATCGCCGAGGCCGAAGTCGAGCACGCTTCGGCGAAGCAGCTCATCGCGGAGCTGCAACAGATGAAAGCGGAAGACGAGCGCTACGCGGCGACGTTCAAAGTGCTCGGCGAATACGTGAACCACCACATCGACGAGGAGGAAAAGCAGATCTTCCCCAAGGCGCGCCGGGCCAAGGTCGATCTCTCGATGTTGCAGCAAGCGCTCGAGCAGCGCGGCCAGGAGGCGACCGCGCCGGCATCCGATCGGATGGAAGCGTCCTCGCAGGGTGAGCGCGGCGGCTCGCGCTTGCGCGCACGCGGGCGTGGCGGACGGGATGGAAGCGAGGAAGAAGGAAAGATGTCGAGCCGGCAGGAGGCCGAAACCGAACGCGGCGATGAGGCCGAACAACCCCGCCGCACTCGGAGTCGGGGGCGCGGCGGCAGCGTCGCCGAGGAGGGCGGCGCAGGCAACGAGATCGACGAGCAGCCGCGTGGCGGCGTCGAGGACGAAGGCGGCGAAGAGCGTGCCGGTCGCGACGCGTGACGTCCCTGGCATTGGGCGATGCCTGCGCGGGTTCGCTGTGCGCGTTGGCAACGCTACGACGGTCGAGTGGCGGGATGTGCCTCGTCCGTCGAGGCGGCGCGCGGCGCTCCAACGATGGGGCCGACGGCTCGCTCGCCGCACGTCCAGGTGTCGCCGGATCCTCCTTTCCACGAATACGCGCACGGCGCACGCGCTCGGTGAATACCTTCGCGTGCGCCGCGACGTGTCCGCGTTCCGCCGCGACCCATGAAGATCGTGCAAAAGTCGCGCGCCATGTGATGCACGGTGCACGCCTTCGGCGTAATGGCACGGTCGCGCGGTCGCGACAATCCGGGCCCGAGCGTGACCGCTGCGAGATCGTCGAGCTGATCCGCCATCGCCTCGGATCGGAACCTGGCGCGTCTGCCCAACGGTCGCGCGTCGCCGACGCGACACGCCCCTGAAGACGCGAACGCCCGCACCGACCGATCATGGATTCGCTCATCGTCTTTTCGCATCAGCGCTGGGACGGCGTCTGGCGACGCCCGCAGCAACTGATCTCACGGCTGGCGCGCCATTGGCGCGTTCTGTTCGTCGAAGAGCCGTGCTACGACGCCGGCGATCCGTGGGCCGAGATGCGTGCGCCGATGACCAACCTGACGGTCCTTCGTCCCCATACGCCGCTCACGGCGCCGGGGTTCCACGACGACCAGATCCCGCTGCTGCAAAAGCTCGTCGGCCAGGCCGCCGAGCGCGAGCAGCTCCGCGATTACGGGGCGTGGCTCTACACGCCGATGGCGCTGCCGCTGCTCCAGAAGCTCGCGCCCCGGGTGATCGTCTACGATTGCATGGACGAGCTTGCCGGGTTCCGTGGCGCGCCACGGCAACTGGTTCAGCGCGAAAGTGCGCTGGTCAAGATGGCGAACATCGTATTCGCCGCTGGTCCGAGTCTCTTTGAAACGCGTCGCGCACGTCACCCCAACGTACACTTGTTCCCCAACAGCGTGGATCGCGATGCGTTCGAGCACGCACTGAGCGATACGCTCGCGGATCCGGAGATTCGCGCATTGTCGCGACCGCGCCTGGGATACTACGGTACGATCGACGAGCGGTTCGACACGCAAATCGCCCGCGCCGTCGCGCAAGCGCGTCCAGAGTGGGAGCTCTGCCTGGTCGGCCCGGTTCGCGGGATCGATGTCGGCGAATTGCCACGCCTGCCCAACATCCACTACTTCGGACAACGGCGCTACGACGAGTTGCCGGCGTTCCTCGCCGGATGGGATGTGTGCCTCATCCCGTTCTCCCACAACGAGGCCACTCGGCACGGCAATCCGACCAAGGCCCTCGAATACATGGCGGCCGAGAAACCGATCGTGTCTACATCGATCGCCGACATGCAACGGCTTTACTCCGCAGTGATCCGCTTCGCCGACTCGCCGGAGGCGTTCGTCGCGGCGTGCGAGCGGGCACTGGTCGAAACGGCGCAGGAGCGCGGCGACCGCAAGGCCGCGGCGCGTGCGATCACCTCGCGTACGTCCTGGGATCGAACGGCAGAGCAGATGCGCGTGCTGGTCGACGAAGCTGCCGCCTCGGGCCCTACCGAGGCAGCGAGCATCCTGTTCGGTGAAAGCGCCGCGCCGTTGCGTGGGCGCCGGGCGCATTCGCTTGACGCTGCATGCGTGATACTCGGCGCCGGCCCCACGGGACTCTCCACTGCGTACCACTACGGCGAAGGCTGCCTGATCCTGGAACGCGAGCCCTCGGTGGGCGGGTGGTGCCGCTCGATCGAAGACACCGGCTTCACGTTCGATCATGCCGGTCACATCATGTTCAGCAACGATCCTCATGTGCTGGATCTCTACCGGCTGCTGCTCGGCGAGAACGTGCACTGGCAGGATCGTGAAGCGTGGATCTACAGCAAGGGCGTTTACAGGCGCTATCGGTCGCACGCTTCGTTTGACGGGCTGCCTGCCGATGTGCTCGGGGACCGCATCGCCGGGGCGATCCAAGCAGACCTCGGTTCGTCGGCACGCGGGCGGGAGCTGCCTGCCGCGAACGCCGACAGCCGGGCCGATGGTGGGCCATTCGACACGCGCTTCGGCTATCCGCTGCGTGGCGGTTTCCAGGCGCTGGTGAACGGCTTCCTGCCGCTGTTGCGCGGCGAGCTCCAGTTGCGCGCCGATGTCGATAAAGTGTCGCCGCTGCTGCGCACGGTCACGCTGAAGGACGGGCGACGCTTCGGTTACGACACGCTGGTGAGCACGTTACCGCTGCCGCGCCTCATTGCCGCGATGGGCGACGAAGCGCCCGCAGCGATACGCAGGGCGGCCAGCGAGCTGCGTCACGTATCGGTCCGCTGCGTCAACATCGGCGTGGGCCGACCGCATCTCACCGACAAGCATTGGATCTACTACCCCGAAGACACGGTGTTCCATCGCATCTTCGTGCAGGGCAACGCGAGTCCGCATTGCAATCCGCCGCGCGGTTTCGGGTTGACCTGCGAGATCGCCTACTCACCGCACAAGCCGTTGCCGGTCACGGGCGAGGCGCTGGTGCGTCGCTGCATCGAGGATTGCGAACGCGTCGGCATGTTCGATGCGTCGGATCCGATCCTCACCACCAATCAGCTCGACCTGGCGTGCGCCTACGTCGTATACGACCAAGGTCGCGTCGAGCGCGTCGGGCGCATCCGGGAATGGCTCCTGCAGTTCGACATCGTGCTTGCCGGACGATACGGCGAGTGGGAGAACTACAACTCCGATCACGCGTTCATCGCGGGCAAGAAGGCCGCGGAGACTGCGCATCGGCTGGCAGACAGTCGCGTCAGGGCGAAGACCGCGTGACTCGAACAGGGGCTACGAAGCTGCGACGAACGCGCACGACGGCTGCGGTGCGGGAGGGCTTGCGCACGGTGGCGAGGCAGCGATGGCACGCCTCGGGCCCAAGCGCAGTCAGGCCCAGAGCTTCCGCGCGCGATTGTGGAGCGGGCGCGCGCGGTTCACCGGCGTAGGGCGCGGCGGCGCACCCTCCGGTGCGTCGCTGCGATAAGCGGCCAGCGCCGCTAGGACCGAAGGAACCACGAACGCGACCGCCCAGACGAGCAATGCCCGTGACAGCGATGTGGTATCTGCGGTGAACGCGATGGCAAACAGCAGTCCGCCGGAGCCCAATGCGAGCCAGCCCACCGCGCCGAGGAAGAGCCACGTGCCGTCACCTTCGCCAGTGGCAGGGGAGCGCGTGGCCTTGCAGGATTGGAGGCGATCCATGGCTTGTGCGGAGCGTGTCGGGTGGCCGAAACGCGAGCGGCACGTGGCGGCAAGAACCGCGGTGCTGCTGCGCAATTGTTGATGGGATTGTGGGCCGCCCGCGACGCACGCCGGTATCGCCCACGGTCCGAAAGCCCTGTCGGACAATGCGCCCTTTGTGCAGCCCCGACCGGCATTGAACGCAACTACAATGAAGGGACGTTGAACACCCCCGACGCGGGCGGCGAAACCTGGCCGCGTAGGTACCGCTTCAGCAGCGACTCGCGCAAGTGGCCGCCAACGACACCTCGCTCAACACCGAAAGCAGCCTGCAGCGGCTGATCCGCGGCCTGCTGTGGATCGGCACCGGCTTTTTGATCGGTGCGGCGCTCGCCATCATCTGGGCGGTATTCCAGACGCGCGGTGTCGACGACTTCCTCACCGCACTCACCGTCGCGGGGCTCGGGTTCGGCCTGCCCTCGGTGATCGCATTCTCGGTCGCATGGCTGCTGTCCTCGTTCGACGACGGGCAGATGGCGCGGGCCAGCGATGCCGATACTGCGCAGGCGCCTCCGGCCGAGCGTCCGGTGAGCCAGGTCATCCTCGGGTATCTGATCGCAATCGCCGCGGTCGGGCTCGCCTGGGCGTTGCGCGCGTGGCTCGCGCCGGTCCTGGGAAGCAGCCAGCCGTACATCACCTTCTACCTCGCCATCGCGGTGGCCGGGTGGCTTGGCGGATTCGGCCCCGCGGTCGTCGCCACCACCGCGTCCTTCGCAGTCGCCTGGTTCTGGTATCTGCCGCCGGGCGCCGCGTTCCGGTTCGAACATTTCGAGGACCTCGTCGGCATGGGGCTGTTCATCGCCGGCGCACTGGGCATCGCCGCGATCACGGCCGGCCTGCGCGCGGCCCGCGATCACGCGCAGCGCATGGCGCATGAAGCCAATGCGCGTA
>DATKLH010000082.1:0-4909 GCA_035542515.1 Casimicrobiaceae bacterium | reverse complement strand
GAGCCGCCTGCGCATCTTCGCGCGGATCATCTTTCCGCTCAGCCTGCCCGGCATCGTCGTGGGCTTCCTCACCGTCTTCAATCTGTCGATGGGCGCGTTCACGTCGGCCGCCTTGCTCGGTGGAGGTCGCGTCATCACCCTGCCGGTCCTGATCCAGCGGACCATGCTGCTCGACGTGAATTACGGCATGGCCGGCGCTCTCGCGGCGGTCCTGCTCGCGTATGTGGTGCTGCTCAATCTGCTGTCGATCGCTGCATTGAAGCGCTTCCGCGCTGCGCGCATGGTCGTCTCGTGACGCCGATGACGACCTCCGCGCTCGACGCCGGCACTTCGCGCAGCCACCGCGCAGGCACGTGGCGGCGCCTGGCACGACGGTTGACGTGGCCGCGCGTCCTCGCGGTGGCGTACGTGCTACTCGTCTTCGTATTCCTGCTCGCGCCGATCGTCGTCGTGATCGGTGGGTCGTTCAGCGCGCCGGAGAACGACCGCGTGGTGATGTCGTACGTCGAGTTCCCGCCGCGGCATTTGACGCTCAAGTGGTACGCGGAAATTCCTTCGCCGCAACTGCATGCGCTCGGGTTCAGTTTTGCGCTTGCATTCGGCGTCGCCGTCGCGGCATGCGCGCTCGGCGTCCCCGCTGCGTTGGCGCTGGTGCGCGGGCGCATCGCTGCCAAGCCCCTGGTCGCGGCGATCCTGCGCGCACCGCTGCAGATCCCGCACGTGGTCACCGGCATCGCGTTGTTGCAGTTCTACTACCTTGCCGGCGACCTCTCGGGTCTCTACTTGCAGGGAACGGCGGCCGGGCTGTTCCTGGGCCACCTGTTCCTCGCCACGCCGTTCGTCATCGGAAGCGTCACGGCGGTTCTTCAACGCTTCAACGTGCGCCTGGAGGAAGCGGCCTTCACGCTCGGGGCGTCGCGCTGGCGGACATTGCGACGCGTGACGCTGCCGATCATCATGCCGGGCATCTTCGCCGGTGGCCTCTACGCGTTCATCGTGAGCTTCGTGGACGTTCCGGTGGCATTGTTTCTCGCTGGCAGCAACCGCGCCACGTTTCCGGTGGAACTGTTCTTCGCGATGGAGCAGGATTTCAACCCGAGCAGCCTCGCGGCCGCGTCGCTGGCCGCCGGATTCGCATTGCTGTTGGTCATCGCCTCGCAACGCATCGTGGGCATCGACAATCTGCTGAAGGCCAAATCGCGCTAGCGTGATCGCCCTGGATCGCTTCCGCCGTCCGCACCCATAGGAGACCGTCATGGACCGACGCACTTTCGTTGTCAGGCTGGGTCAGGGATCCATCGCATGGACGGTCGGCGCCGCGCTGCCTGCGCGCGTGCTGGCAGCCGAAGAGACGCGCTTCCAGGGTGCGACGCTGCGCGTCGCGACCTGGGGCGGGGCGACGCGCGATGCGTTGCGCGATTACGTCGCCAGCGAGATCGACAAGCGAGGCGGCAAGGTCGAATTCGTGATCGGCAGCCCGCAGGACAATTTCGCGAAGCTCATCGCTGCGCGCGGGCAGGCGCCGTTCGACCTGTTCGAGTTCCTCGGCACCATGGTCCCCGAAGTCACCGGGCGCGATCTGCTCGCCAAGCTCGACCTTGCGAAGATGCCCAACCTCAAGCAGCTCAAGGCGGGCTCGTACAACGAGTACATGGTCCCGACCTGGAACACCGAGGAAATGATCATCTACAACAAGGACAAGTTCCGCGAGAACGGACTGACACCGCCGCAGAGCCTGACCGACCTGCGCAACCCCAAGCTCGCGGGCCGCATCATGATTCCCGACATCTCCTCGGGCGGCGGCATCGAGGCGGTCGGCGCGTTCGCGCTCACCGCCGGCGGCGACGAGAAGAACATCGCGCCGGGACTCAAGCTCATCAGCGAGCTGCCCAATCCACGCTTCTGGAAGGCGGGCGGCGAAGTCGTGACGCAATTCAAGTCCGGCGACATCTGGGTGGCCGTGGCGCACGCAGGCTGGGCCGTACGTACCGCGAATGCCGGTGTGCCGGTGGCGACGGTGCCGGCCCGAATGGGCAACCACGTGGGCATGATCAAGGAAGGCTACATCGGCCTGATCAAGGGGTCGAAGAACCAGGAGTTGGCGGAGTTCTTCATCAACACCTACCTGTCGCCGGAGGCCCAATACGAGTTCTCGCAAAAGGTCGCCGCAGTGCCGGTCAATCCGCAGGCGCGTGCCAAGATGGGCAACTCGGAGGTGATCCGCAACCTTGTCGTGCTCGACCAGGCGGCGATCGACAAGATGGCGAAGCTCGATCCCAGCAAGATCAACCTGTCGCAATGGAACGAGCAGTGGAATCGCATGGTGGCGCGGTGAGCGTGCGAGCAGCGTTGCGCGCCGACCGTCTAGTCGCGCCGGTGCGCCTCGCCGGGGAGTGATGCTTGTCGACGGTGCGCCTGCAGCGCGTTTCGAAGCGCTTCGATCGCGTTGCGGCGGTGCACGCGCTGGACCTCGAGATCGTCCAGGGCGAGTTCCTGACGCTGCTGGGTCCCTCCGGATGCGGCAAGACCACCACGTTGCGCATGATTGCAGGTTTCGTGGAGCCGACCGAGGGTCGTGTGTTCATCGGTGGCGAAGACGTCACCGACCTCGCGCCGCAGCGGCGCACCATCGGCATGGTGTTCCAGGACTACGCGTTGTTTCCGCATCTCACGGTCGCGGAGAACATCGCGTTCGGACTGGTGGAGCGCGGTGTTGCGCGCGCGAAGATCGCTGCACGAGTGAAGGAACTGCTCGATCTCATTCGACTGCCGGACATCGCAGCACGATTTCCGCCCGAGCTGAGCGGCGGGCAGCAGCAGCGCGTCGCGCTCGCGCGCGCCATCGCTTATCCCCCGCGCGTGCTGCTCATGGACGAGCCGCTGGGAGCGCTCGATCTCAAGTTGCGCGAAGCCATGCAGGTCGAGCTGCGTCGCATCCAGCAGGAGCTGCGCATGACGACGGTCTATGTCACGCACGACCAGACCGAGGCGATGACCATGTCCGATCGGATCGCCGTGATGAACGGCGGCCGCATCGAGCAGCTCGACACGCCGCCGAACATCTACGGCGCGCCGCGCACCGCGTTCGTCGCGAACTTTCTGGGCAAGGTCAATCTGCTCGCCGGGACGGTGGTCGCATGCGACGGGCAACGGGTGACGGTCGACACGCGCGCGGGCAAGGTCTCGTGCGCTGCGCGCTCGCCGCTGGCGAGCGGCGCGCGGGTGAGCGTGGCACTGCGTCCCGAGAACGTGCAGCTCCTCGCATCGCCGCAAGCCGCCGGCGACCTCAACCGCATGCGCGGGCGCATCGAGTCGGCGACCTACACGGGTAATCTGTTGCATCTCGCCGTGCGCGTCGCCGAAGGCATTTGCGTGGTCGCCGAGATCAAGCCCGGCTCGACGAGGTGCAAGCCCGGAGACGAGATACCCATCGGCTGGCACGCAGCCGACGGTGTGCTGATTTGCGAAGAGTGACGGAGGATCGGGCAAATTCCTGCTCGACCGCGAACATCAGGAGATCGAATCATGCAGGGACCGGTGAATCCAGGCAGCGTCGACTGGTCGGGCGAGAATCCCGGCATTTATCTCAAGGAGCGCGAGGATGGCGGCTGGGTCGCGCTGGGCGTGTTCTTCCGCGTCGTTGCCTCCGCGTACGGGCGTGGCATCGGGATGCTCGTGCTGGCCGAGCCGAACAAGCCCGCCGGTTATCCGGACGCGCTCAACTTCTGCATCACCGACAACCAGCCGCTGATGGCCTACCTGGTCGCCAACTTCGTATCCAAGTTCGCATCGTTCCGCGGCTCCGAGGCGCTTCGCCGCATGACGTATCACGCGGCGACCTCGGCACAGACGAGCGGGGACGCGAAGACCTTCTACGAAGAGACGACGGCCGCGAACGGACTCGCGGCCACGCTGCGCTGGGAGTCGCTGCGCGCCCCCTTCGCTGTCGACGTACCGCCTTCGTCGTCGGCGACCGGCGCTCATCAGATGTACAGCGTGTTCCTCGAAGCCGAGCGCGGGTCCATCTCGGTCAACGGCAAGCGTGCGCCGGGACAGGTGATCCAGCGCGATTTCCTGGGCCGTCGCATGAGCACGGCGTTCCTTGCATTCTCGGAAACCTGGATCACGCCACCGGCTGCGTGAGCGCGACCGCGTCAGGCAACAAATCGAGATCGTGTTGAACCAGGGACATGATTCACCCGATGCGCTGGCGGTGCGTCGCATGCTCGCTGTGGATCCGTGCTGGCGCGCGCTCGTTCACGCAACCGACGCGCTGGATCTGCATGGACGCGTGCTGCTGCATGCCGGTCCGCCGATTCAACGACGCGAGGACATCACCGCGCCGGTCCTGAACTCCGCCGTGATGGCGGTGCTGTTCGAGGGCTGGGCCGCCACCGAGGAGGCTGCGGAATCCCTGGTGCTGTCCGGTGCGATCGAGTTGCAGCCTTCGCAGGACCATCACGTCGTCGTGCCCCTTGCCGACGTTCTGTCGCCGTCGATGTGGGTGCAGCAGATCTGCGATCGCCTCGACGATCGGTGTGTCGCATGGAGTCCGCTCAACGGCGGAGGTGCACACGTCATGCGCGTGGGTCAGCGCAGTCCCGAGGTGCTTGCGCACCTTCGTTGGATCAACGGAGAGTTCGCGCAAACGCTCGCCGCGACCATCGATTCGGACACTCGCTTGCTGCCTTACGCCGATGAGGGGCTGGCGCACGGCGACGATTGTCACGGAAAGACTGCGCATGCGAGCGCAGCACTCGCAGACGACCTCGAGACGCGCTGGCCGGCAGGCGATGCAGGCGAGCGCTGTCGCGCCTTTTTGCAAGCCTCGCCGAGCTTTTTCCTGAACCTTTGGATGGCCGCGACCAAGTGCATCATGCGTGCAGCCGAAGGCGTCGCGGGGTCCGCC
>DATKLH010000081.1:0-3403 GCA_035542515.1 Casimicrobiaceae bacterium | reverse complement strand
CGAAGTCGCCCATGGCCGCACCGAGCACGCGTTCCATCGGTCGCTTTTCCGGTGCGACCACATGCACCTCGACATCGCGCGCGCGCAGCGATGCCGCGACCTCGAGGCCGATGAAGCTCGCGCCCATCACGACCGCGCGCTTGGCGCTCGCCGCGCTGGCGATGATCGTGTGGCAATCCGCGAGCGTACGCAGCGTATGCACATGCGCCAGGTCCATTCCCGGCAGCGGCAATCGCACCGGTTCGGCACCGGTCGCCAATAGCAGGCGGTCGTAAGCGATCCGGCTGCCGCCGGCAAGCGTGATCTCGCGTGCTGTCGCGTCGATTGCGCTCACGCTGGTCTTCAGCCGCAACTCGATGCGCTGCTCGCGATACCAGTTCTCGTCCCGCAACGGCAGCCATTCCTCCGGTGCGCTGCCGGCAAGGTAATCCTTGGACAGGTTGGGCCGGTCGACCGGCGCCGCTTCATCGTCACTTAGCATGACGATATCGCCGTCGAACTGTCGACGGCGCAGCATTTCCGCAGCGGCGAAACCAGCCGCGCCGCCGCCGACGATCACGATCTTGCGCGGCGCTGCGGCAGTCGATGTCACGTGCACGCGTGCCGACGGCTCACGCTTGTCGCGCACGAACACCTTGCCGTCCCGCAGCTCCGTGGACCAGCAGGCGACCGGCGAGAGTGCCGGCGCATGCAACGCTTCACCGGTCCGCAGGTCGAAGCAGGCGTGGTGCCATGGACACCGAACGGTGTCGCCGACGATCAGCCCTTCGGCGAGCGGGCCGCCGTAGTGGCTGCAGGTCGCGCCGATCGCGAAGAATTCGCTGCCACGGCGCGCGAGCAGGACGGCGTCGTCGCCCACGTGACCTGCGAGCATCGCGCCATCGGCCAGCGCATCGACCGCGATGCCGAGCTTCAGGTCGGGGCCGGTCTTTTGGGACGATGAGCTGCTCATGATCGATCTCCGTTTGGCCGTGCGATCAGAGGCGATTCTAGTCCCGCTGCCGACGTGGACTCGAAGTTGGCGTTTGTCGTGCCGCACACGGATCGACAATGACCCTTGCTACAACGGGTCTTGACAACCTGCAAAGCAAAAGCCGCAAACCGTCGATTGCGGGAGTCGCGATGAGCGGTTACTTGGCGGCGCGCACAACGTGTCCACCGGCATCGCGCGGGACTGGACCCTTCCCCGGAAAACACCTTGCAGCAATCCTCGCAGGTCCGAGGTCGTCGATCTCGCGCAAGCCGAGATCGCGCAAGCGAGCGTGCAGCGCATCGGTAGCGAAATAGCTGACGAACCTTTCGCCGATCGACGCGACGCGCGCCGACAGCTTGTCGTGCGCTTCCCGCAAGGCTCCGCGCTCAGCCGGCGGAGGATTGGCGTAATCGAACACGACTTGCGAGCCCGCCGGAAGCGTCGCAATGAATCCGAGCGTCGCGAAGACCGCGTGCTCGGTGAGGTACGGCACCACGCCAAGCCATGTGAAAAACGTCGCCTGCTGAACCTCGAAGCCGGCCCTGGCCAGTCCGGATGCGAGAGTGTCACGCTCGAAATCCACCGGCGCGAAGGTCAGCGTGTCGGGGATGGCGATCGATGCGTTCGCGAGTCGCTCGCGCTTCCAGGCCTGTGTCGCGGGATGGTCGACCTCGAAGATCCGCAGCTTTTTCGCCAGCGGGCTGCGGAACGCGAAGGTATCCAGTCCCGCGCCCAGGATGACGAGTTGAGTCACGCCCGCGGCAACCGCCGTGGCGAGCGCGTCCTCGGCGAATCGCGAGCGCACGGCGATGAACAGGCGCAGTGCGCGCTTCAGCGGGTCGCCTTGCGCATGACCAACGTCAGCTTCCATGTTCTCGCCCAGAATCGCCATCGCGAGCGGATCGTCGAAGATCGCGCCGTGATCGAGCACTTGATGCGCTGCCCGATGGCGTGCGGCGCCGATGGCGGTTCGGCTGGGTTGGCCCGGTTGCATCGTCTCGTCGAATGCTGTTTGAAGGCACAGTATGCAGCACACGGCGCTCGACGTTGGCGGAGAACACCGATGCGGTCAATGGCGTTACCATGCTGCCTGCCGCAACACGCCCCGAGGAGTGACGTGAACGATGCGCTGGTGCTATGCAGCGCACTGCCCGAGCGACGGCTCGCGGCCGGTGAAGTGCTGATCCAGGAAGGGGTTCGCAGCAACGCCCTCTACGTGCTGCAGTCGGGCGCGCTCGACGTGATCCGCGACGGCGTGCGCGTGGTCGGGATCGACGAGCCGGGCGCGTTCCTTGGCGAGATCTCGGTACTGCTGGGCGCGCCGCCCACGGCGACGGTGGTCGCGTCGCGCATGACGGTGGTCCACGTCATCGAGAATGCAGCCACGGTGATTCGCACGCAGCCCGGACTGACTTACCTCGTCGCACGCCTGCTCGCACGCCGGCTCAATGCCGCCACCGCGCGTCTGGTGGAAATCAAGCGCGAGCAGGCCGATGCATCCGCGCGCGTCGAGCTACTGGAGAAGCTGCTCGCAGACCTCGAATGAGCGTGCTCAGCCCGTCGATTCGACGAGCGCTCGGGAAAGCGTCGACGAAGTGCCGCGCGAGCGCAAGATCCACCCGGTAACTTCATCGGCCGGCATCGGACGGGCGAACAGGTAGCCCTGCAACGCGTCGCAGGGCCTTCGCACACGATTGGCGCAACGCGCACAATACGAGGGTCGAAGGTGCCGACGAAGCGCCTGCAATGCGCGCATGGGCCTCGGTGGAATCGCACGTGTCCGTATGATCGGGATGGGATCGCGGTGAAAGCCGACGCGACTCGGTCGTGCACCGTGGCGCGATTGCCGGCACGCGGCGTCGTCAAGTGAGCGCGAGCGTCAGTTGCGCAAGCGATGATCCAAAGCGTTTCACGGCGTCGCACGATCGCAGAGCGTTGACCCGAGTCGTGCGGTGTGTCGGCGGCAAGGACGCACGATCGACGCAACGGTGCGCCCAACGCAGCATCGAATGAACCGATTGCATGGCGTGGCCGTCTGATATGGAAGGCGTTTGTTGGAGTAACACGACAGGGTGGATGTCGGCCGGAACGGAACACCAGGTCCCATGACTGCGCGTATCCATCGAAGTGACTGGACCCGGCGTCGTGCGCTGGCGGCCATTGCGGCGGCGGCCGCTGGAGCAGCGCTCGCACCGTCGCGCGTGCTCGGTCAGGGTGGTGCGATCCTCACCCGGCCGATTCCCTCCACCGGCGAGCGGCTTCCGCTGGTGGGGCTCGGAAGCTGGATCACGTTCAACGTGGGCGACGATCCGGTCGCGCTCGACGTTTGCACCGAGGTCATGCGCAACTTCGTCGACGCGGGCGGCCGCCTGATCGACTCCTCGCCCATGTACAGCTCGTCGCAGGACACCATCGGATACGGGCTGCGCA
>DATKLH010000080.1:0-12460 GCA_035542515.1 Casimicrobiaceae bacterium | reverse complement strand
CCGGTCCGCCATCGGCGTCCATCACGTAGACCTCCGGGTGCTGCTCGTCGCGGCCCACGAACGCGATCAGCGCGCCGTCGCGCGAGATGCACGGCGTGGACGGCTCGGACAAGCCCGCGGTCAGTCGTCGCGCAGTGCCGCCGGCGGTGGAAACGCGCCACAAGTCGTCGTCGCCGACGAAGACGATCGAGTCGTCGTGCAGCGCGGGAAAACGCAAATAACCTTGGTTCGACATGTCGGATCAACCATGAAGCACGAGAACGCGCATTGTAGTCATTGCTTCGAAACGGAACGACCCTGCGCGGTGCAGGGCGAATGGCGTAGCGCGGCGAGCCTGATCGTTCGAATGACCCGTCGACCCTTCAGCGCGGTCTTTGCGCCCAGAAGCGATACATCCCGGTGAACGCATCCGGATGATCGATCTCGAAGCGGTGCCAGTGCTCGAGGTTCGCCATCGCGACGTCATCGGGGTAACGCGATCGATAGCGCTGTCGCATCGACGGATCCAGGAGGAACCCGACGAAGCGCAGTCCCGCGCCGTCGATCATCCGAGCGAGCCCCGGAATATCGAAGCGATGCTCGCGCACATGAAACAGCAGGTCGCGGCATTCGCTGGTCGTGTAGAAATCGCGCGATTTCGCAATCGCAGCCCATGCCGGCTCTTGCAGCAGCGCCTGTCGGCAGGCGCGTATCCCGGCGGGATCCGCCGTGTAGCCGTGGTCGGCGATGAATTGGCGCGCGGCGAGCACGTGCCGACGCGCGAGCTCGCTGTAGAACCCCAGGCGCATGAACCCTCCCGGGCGCAGCATCGACACCAGCTCGCCGAGTCCCGCGCCGGGGTCGTCGAGGTGATGGAGCACACCGACGCTGGCGATCACGTCGAAGCTTCTGCCGACCGACCGCAGTCGAAGGATGTCCGCCTGTGCGAATTCGACATTGGCGAGTCCCGCCTCGCGCGCCTTGCGCTGCGCGTAGCCGAGGCTCGCGCGACTCAAGTCGACGGCGACAATGCGCGCGCGCGGCCACTGGCGCGCGAGATCGCACGTCTCCTGCCCGGTTCCACATCCTGCGACGAGAATCTCGGGCGCCTCCTTCGCGAGCGGCTCGAAGGCGACCAACGGAAACAGTTCCCGCAGCTGCGCATCGCATGATGCCGGCCCGGTGACCGGGGCGAGCCGTGTCCAGCGTGGATAGGGATTCTCCTCGTACTGCTGTCGCACGCGCTGCGAGAGATCGTCGTCGATGGTCGTGAGCATCCGCGTGGCGCTCGCGAGCGCGGCCTCGGCGCGCGGTTCATCGACCTGTTGCGCGAGCAATGCGCGCAAGGTGGGCGAAAGTGCGTTGCGATTCAGGACGTCGATACGCGTGATGCCATGCAGCGGAAAATACGCCGCCACCGCGGCGATCGCCGCCGGCGCAGCGCTTCCGTCGGATTGCAGCGCGCGTTGGACGGCATCGCGCAATGCCGAAGCGCGCTCGAGCTCGTCGTCCGCGGCGAAGAAGACGTACTCGTTGATGTAGCACTGACGTGCCAGCGCAGCGCTCAAACCGAGCAGTCTGCCAGCGCCGTCATGCGTCGCCGACCCGAGCTGCGCATCGAGCAGAGCGCGGCGGGTGCGCTTAAGCAGATGCTCGAGTGAAGCGTCGCAGACCTGTGCGTTTTCGAGCAACGCCGCAACCAGAGGATCTTCGGCAAGCGCTGTCATCGCGTCCAGCGCAACGGCTTCGATGGTCGATGTCCTGGCGTCCGTCGCAGCGGGAAGCGACTCCATCCACGCGGCGTAGGCGGGATGAGTCATGATCGCGCGCGCGCATGCTGGCGCGAGGTCGGCCGGTCGAGTCCACGGTTCGACAAGCGCGCGCACCAGCCATTCGCGCATCTCGCGATCGGCTTCGATGGCTCCGAGCGCGACCACGCAGCGAGCGAAGTTGCCGCGGATCTCGGGAGCATCGTTGAGCTCGAGCGCTCGCCGGTAGCTCGACAGTGCCACCACCGTCTCGCCCTGCTCTTCGAGCGCGTGACCGAGGTTGTTGTGCAGTCGCGCATCGTCGCGAAAGCGGGCGACACCCGCTCGATAGCACTCCACGGCTTCGTTGGCTCGACCCGCGAGCGTGAGCAGATGCCCCAGGTTGAGATGCGCGTCGGCGACGATCCTCGACGGACGCGGCGACGCGTCGATGGCCTTGCGATACCAGCGCAACGCTTCTTCTGGTCGCCCGGTGTCGCGATAGGCATTGGCCAGGTTGAACGATGCTGCGACGTGATCGGGCTGCCGCGCCAGAACTTCGCGATAGCACGCGATCGCATCGTCCAGGCGCCGGGCCATCTGCAGCGCGACGCCCAGGTTGTAGCGCGTCTCGATGTCCGTTGGCCGCGACGCGAGCGCTTCGCGATAGCTCGCGATCGCGCCGTCGAGCTCTCCGATCGAGGCGAGCGCATTGGCGAGGTTCACGCGCGCGGGGGCGTGCCTGGGCTCGATGGTCAGCGCTCGCCGATAGCAGGCAAGCGCCTCATCGGTCTCGCCCAGTGCCTGCAGCGCAACGGCAAGATTGAAATGCGCATTGGCGGCGACCGGATTGCTCCGTACTGCATCCCGGTAGCTCGCGAGCGCCTCGCGCATCCGGCCGCTGCGTTGGAGTGCGAGCGCCAGATGGGTGTGCACCTCCGCCGATCCGCCGCCGGCCGCAATCGCGCGCTGGAAGCAGGCGATGGCTTCGACGAGCGCGCCGCGAGCCAGATGCGCGTGCCCTGCTGCGATATCGGCATGGCTGTCGGGGAGGCGCACACACGACGCATCGACTTCGGCGAGCGAGCGGGCGTTCTCAAGCGCTATGCAGCAATGCTTGTATTTGCGGCCGCTGCCGCATGGACAGGGATCGTTGCGCGAGGGTCGGCTCATCGGATCGTGCGCGAAGCGGCGAGGCATCCGCGACGCACTGATATTATCGCGGCTCGAGCGCCGGTCGGCTGCAGGCGCGTCGAGCGGCACTACAATAGCGGCCTCGCGCCTTTTCGCTTCCGACCTTCGGCAATGAGTTCCCCGCAGTCCAGACTCGATCGCCTTTCCGGCGCGCTCGGCGCGCTGCGCCGCGGCGTCGAGAAGGAAAGCCTGCGTGTCACGCCGGACGGGAATCTCGCAGCCACACCGCATCCGGAAGGACTCGGATCGGCCCTGACGCATCCTCACGTCACCACCGATTTCAGCGAGGCGCAGCTCGAGCTCATCACCGGGGTGAACACCAGTGCCGATGCGTGCGCACAGGAACTGACCGAGCTGCACCGCTTCGTCTATGCGCAGCTGCGCAACGAGACGATGTGGTGCTGCAGCATGCCGTGCAAGTTGCCCGACGACGCCAGCATCCCCCTCGCCCAGTACGGCAGCTCCAACATCGGGCGCGCGAAGACGATCTATCGCACCGGCCTGTCGCATCGCTATGGCCGACGCATGCAGCTCATCTCGGGCGTGCATTACAACTTCTCGATGCCCGAGGAGGTCTGGCCGCTCGACGGGCTCACCGACGTGAACTCGGGGTATTTCGCGCTGATCCGCAATTTCCGTCGCAACGCGTGGCTCCTGCTCTACTTGTTCGGCGCCTCGCCCGCGGTGTGCGAGTGCTTCGTCGCGGGACGCAACCACGGATTGCAGCAACTCGCCCCCGGAACGATGTATCTGCCTTACGCGACCTCGCTGCGCATGGGGCGGCTCGGCTATCTCAGCGAAGCGCAGGAAGCGCTGTGGGTGAGCTACAACGACCTCGACAGCTACGGCGCGTCGCTCGCTCGAGCACTCACGCAGTCGTACCCGACCTACGAAAAGATCGGCTTGCGCGATGGCGACGGCTATCGCCAGCTCGCTACGACGCTGCTGCAGATCGAAAACGAGTTCTACAGCACCATCCGCCCCAAGCGCGTGATCCGTCCCGGCGAACGACCCTTGCATGCGCTGCGCGAGCGCGGCGTCCAGTACGTCGAGGTCCGTGCGATGGACCTCGACCCCTTCTGCGCCATCGGGGTGAGCGCCGACACGATGCGTTTCCTCGACATCTTCCTGGTGCACTGCCTGATCACGCCCAGCCCGCCCGACACGCTCGAGGAAATACAAGCCATCGGCCGCAACAAGCAAAGAGTGGCCGCACGCGGACGGGAGCCGGGCCTGCAACTGGAGCGCGGCAGCACCACGGTGGCATTGGGCCAGTGGGCCGCGCAAGTCCTCGATGAATGCAAGCCCATCGCGGCGGCGCTTGCAGGCGCCTACGCAGACGCACGCTACCCGCGCGCCCTCGAAGCCGCCATTGCCGCGCTCGCGGATCCCGACTCGCTGCCGTCCGCTCGCGTGTTGCGCGACATGAAGGAGCGCTACGACGGCTCGTACTTCCGCTTCTCGCTGGATTGGTCGATGCGCCATCGCGATGCCATTCGCGCACAACCATTGAGCGGCGACATGCGGGCCCGCTTCGACCAGATGGCGCAGCGGTCGCGCGACGAGCAGCGCGCGATCGAAGCCGCCGACAACGTCCCGTTCGAGACCTTCCGGCGCAACTACCTGGCGCCCGAATCGCTGCTCGTCCGCTGAATCCGGATGCAGCGTGTCTGCCGCGCTTGCACGCGGCTGGCCTCACGGCTTCACAACGCACGTCTTTTCAGCCAGCGCGACAAGCGCGCGGGGTCGCGAGCCCGTCACCGCGACCCAACCGCAATTCGTCGAGCGGGAGATCTTACCGACGCGGCACCAGCACCACCGAACCCGATACGGTGACGGTCACGGTCGTCTTGCCGCCCTCCACCGGAACCGGAGCGGCTTCGGCGCGCTGCGCGAGCATGAGGCCGGAGCGAATCGGAACCGGCGGCGCACCGCCGTCGTTCTGGATGCTGATCTGCCCGAGGTCGAATCCGCCGAAGCCCATTGCAGTGGCGACCACCTTGGCCTTGTCGCGAAACCGCGCGAGCGCCTCCGTGGTCAATTGCGCTTCGACCCGGTCGCGCGCTTCATGGGACAACGAGAAGCTCATCTGCGCAAGCTTGAGCGTGCGTTGCAGCTCCTCGATGCGAACCCCCATCGCCTTGAAGTCCTTGCTTTCCACGATCAGCTCGGCGCGCGTGCGCCAACCCGTGATCTGGTTCTGCTGGCTGTACACCGGATAGGTCTGGTAACCGCCGGACTTCGCCTCGACCTTGGGATCCGCCTTCGCCTTGGCGAAGCCATCCTGCAGCTTCGCCGTGACGCGGTTGGCGACCTCCGCGGGATCGGTCCCCTGCTCCTCGACGAACAGCACGGCAGTCACCGTGTCCGAGGGCACCTCGCTCATCGCGTTGGCGCTGAGCGTGACCTGGTTCATCGGCGGCGGCCCCCACTGAGCCGCCGCGATCGCGGGCCAGGCGAGCAACAGCAGGATCGCGCTGACGTGTCGCATGGGTGCGCTCAGCGCCCGTAGTAGGACATGAAGCTCGCGTCTTCGATCTTGTTCGCGTTGAGGTTGAATCCGATCAGCGCGCACGAGCTGTCGGACTTGACGTCGAGGCGTCCGACCTTCAGTGCGAACACCGTGAAGATATAGCGATGCGGACGATCGCCCGGCGGAGGGCAGGGACCGCCGTAGCCGACTTCGCCGTAATCGTTGCGCGCCTGGATCATCCCGGCGGGCCGAGTGCCGGTCGGGTTGCCGGCCCCGCGCGCAAGGCCGGTTGCGCTCGCCGGTATGTCGAACGCCATCCAGTGCCACCAGCCACTGCCGGTCGGCGCGTCGGGATCGTACATGGTGATCGCAAAGCTGCGCGTCCCGGAGGGAGGGTTGTGCCACTCCAGCGCCGGCGACACGTTCTGTCCGCCGCACCCCTGGTAGACGTTCGCTGGGGGCACGGTCGCCTCGGCCTTGATATCGGGGCTGTGCAACTTGAAACGCAGTGCCTGCGGGCCGGCAGGCGCTGCTCCGAGAACCGGATGCAGCCATGCATGAAGGTTGCGGACGATATCGATCATGTCGGTCTCCTTCGTGTCGGGAACGGCTTCGCCGCGCGCGACGAAGCCGCTGATGCACTGTAGCACGCGCCACAAGGGCTCGGACAACGCACGCGCGCTGTCGTTGCGTCCCCAAATCTCTGGCTTCCATCATGCCGAGCGCAAAAAAGTTTCCTCTTTGCAGCGGCATGCTGGTCTTGCGTGCTGCATCGATGAACCGCACGAACGCCGCGACCCTGCTGGCTGCACGCCCGGTTTCCTACGCCATCATCACGATGACCATCCAATTGACGCCGAAGCGATCCGTGCACATGCCGAAGCAGGGCGAGAAGAACGTCTTGCCGAGCGGCACCTGCACCTGGCCCCCTTCGGACAGACCCCCGAGCAGCTTCTTCGCTTCGCCTTCGTTGGCGGCGGTGATCGACAACGCAAAGCCCTGGAAATTCAACTGCCCCGTACAGCGTCCGTCCGAGGCCATGATGGTCGAGTCGCCGATGCGCACGCTGGCATGCATCACCTTGTCCTCGGTTCCCGGCGTCATGCCGGCCTTGGCTTCCTGCGGGGCCTCCTTGAAGCGCATGAGGGCAGTGATCTCCGCGCCGGCCTGGCGACGATAGAACTCGAGGGCTTCCTCGCAGCGTCCGTTGAAGAACAGGTACGGTTGAACTTGCATGATGTCTCCTTGGATTGATTACTGGAGTGTTGTCCGCGACGCGGGGTTCGCGTAACCGGGTGGCGCACCGTGAGGTACGCGCCGACTTCGATGCGGTGCTCTACTTGCGCGACGCAGCTTGCTTGCGCAAACGCTCCTCCGCTTCGCGCAGCTCGGGCGTCAACGCTTCGCCGAAATCGTCCGCCTCGTAGATCTGGCGGATCTCGATCTCGGCATCGCCTTCCAGCGGGTTGGGACAGCGCTTGACCCACTCGATCGCTTCCTGCTTCGACTTCACCTGGAAGATCCAGAAGCCGGCGATCAATTCCTTGGACTCGGTGAACGGACCGTCCACCACCGTCCGTTGGTTCCCCGAGAATTTCACGCGTGCGCCCTTCGAGCTCGGTTGCAGCCCTTCCCCGGCCTGCATCACGCCGGCCTTGACGAGCTCCTCGTTGTACTTGCCCATCGCCTCGAGCAACTGCCGGGAAGGCAGCACACCCGCCTCGGTGTTCTTGTCAGCCTTGAGCAGAATCGCGAACCGCATTGCAGCCTCCGTCGGTTGTGGGAGAGCCACAAGTAATCCCGGGCTCCTGATGACCAGTCGAATGGCGGGCCGGCGAATCGACAACCTGCACGAATAATTCTTGCGCCCGGACGCAAGACTCGCCGCAACCAGCGGGTGCCGTGTCAGCGCATCGCACGCCGTTCCTGCTTCCCCTGGCTAATGGCCGGTAATGGCGCCTTCGCGCCACTCCGAGTCCTCGCCGTTCCCCCTAACGGTTGGTCGCAGTCCAGGGGGCAGCGGACGGCGCCTGCAGCGCGGCCAGCTCGTCCCGCAACCATGCGATGCTGGCTGCGACGCACGCCTCCTCTCCTTCCGATGCGAACACCGGTGCGAGGTAGTCGATCTCGAGCGCGAGCAGTCCGGCGTATCCCGCGTCGCGCAGCAGGCGCAGGATCGCACGCAAATCGACGAGCCCCTGGCCCAGCGGCACGCTCGGCCAGAACGCGAAACTGCGCGGATCGCCGCGCTGCGCGGTAACGTCCTTGACATGCGTTGCGCGTGTGAACGGAGCGAGCTTGGCGGCAACCTCGACCGGGTCTTCGAACATGCGGAGGTTGTTCGCTGTATCGAAACACACGCCCAGCCACGGCGAGTCGACAGTGGCGATCAGCTCGACCATCTCATCGGCCAGCAGATCGATGTGGTTCTCGATGGCCATCACGACGCCATGGCGTTCCGCCTGCTCCACGCACGGGCGCAGCAACTCGATGAGGCCACGCTTGTGCTGCATCCACGACGCGGGGCGCGTGCGCCGGCCGCCTCCGCAGATGCGCATCACGCGCGCACCGAGGCGGCGCGCGATGGAGAGATGCCGAACCAGGTCGGCCGCCGCGTCGCGGTCGGTTCCGGAAGCCAGGCCGTTGGGATGCCCCCAGGCCCACACGCGCTGCAGCTTCCTGGCATCCAAAGCCATGCGCAACGCTTCGATGAATCGCTCGTCGTGCGGCACGAAGCACGATTCCAGCGACACCCCGGCCACGCCATGCACGCACGCGCGATCGAGGAAGTCGAACACCGTGAGGCGCTCGCCTGGATCGCTTTGCAGGCCCGCGTACCAGTCACCGAAGAAGCGGTGATAGGTGTAGGAATCGATGGCGAGTTGCATGAAAGCGCTGCGGTGTAGCGTGCTCCGCCGACCTCGCGTGCCTACTCGACAACCGGACCCGGTGCCTTGGCGAAGGCTTCGCGTTCGAAGCGGTTGTACAGGTAGGGATTCCTGCCGCGCGCGAGCTGCACGATGCTCGATGCGAGATACAGGGGAAAGAACAGGGCGCCCCAGCGCTCGTACTGTTGCACGTGTACGCGCTCGTGTGCGCGCACGCACGCGAGCACGTCGTGATCGATCGCAATGACGACGTGCCCGAGCGTGATCGCGACGAAGCGGAACGACGTCGGAAACAGGCGGACGATGCGGCCGGTACGCCCGCCTGCGACCTCGATGACGCCGTCGACCACACGCAGCGTCGCCCCGGCGCCAAGGGCAACGCACGCGAATGCGAGGCCTACCAGCGTCGCCGGCAGGGCCCACAGGTATCGAGCAAACGATACGACTGGCGACATGGTGCAAAGCCTGTGATCACGCGCCCTTCACGGTGCGAATCGCAACGAGCTCCGCGCGCGCGCTTTCGCCGCCTCTTCCTCGCGATTGCGCGGCAACGCAGTCGTTTCGAGCGATCCCAGAAGCCTGCGCGCGATGCCCGCGATGTCTTCCACGGCGGCATCGAAGGCCGCCTGATTCCCCTTCGACGGCTTGTTGAAGCCGCTGATCTTGCGGACGAACTGGAGCGCGGCCGCATGGACCTCCTCTTGCGTGACCGGCGGCTCGAAGTTGAACAGCGTCCTGATGTTCCTGCACATGCATGCCCCGCGTGGTTGGAACGGTGATCTTCGAAGCCTATCGCGAATTCGCCCTTCATCCCAACCCTGACCCGATGCAGGAGAGAGCAAGCGTTGGTGCGTCATGCGCTGCGCCGACAAGCCTACCGGCGCGAGTGACGGACGCGGGGACGAATCAACACGATGATCGCGGCAAGGCACCCGATCGCGAGCAGCGCGGCGAAGCCGAAGACCGGCGCCGAGAACGACCCGGAGCGATACACCGAGAGCTGATGGACCACCACCGAGCCGATGAACCAGAGCGGCACGCCAAGCGCGGCGGCGGACAACCAGCGAATGGTGGTCGAGATTCCGCCGTGCCGCTGCGGCATGATCGCCGGCAGCCAGAGGGGCGAGGCAAACGCGACACCGAAGATGAGCCAGAAGATGACGCTGCCGCGCGCGCGCTCGATCGACTCGGCGCCGTAGGTGAACGACGAGCCGAGGTCGACCACCACCCACGCGAGCACGAAGGCGAGGATGAGAAGGAAGATGCGGGAAGGGATCGACATGGATGGGATCTCAGGACGAGCTTTCCGGTCGTATCACGTTGCATCCTTCCACGTGTGCAGACGCGCGCGTCTTCCCAAAGGTCGGGCGGCAAAGGTCCGACGTCGTTAGGACACCGCTCGCGCGAACAATATCCACGCGACGAAGCCGAGCGCCAGGACGGCAAACGGCACCGCAATCAGCACGAGCACCCGGGCGCCGCCGACGACCTGCTTGCTGTTGGCGAGGAGCTCGTCGGCCTCGCCAGCCCGGCGCAACGCGCCGGCAATGCGCTCACGCTGCTGCGCGAAAACCTCCTCCTGACGCGCAAGTGCTTGCGCCTGGCGCTCCAGTTGAAGGCGCTGACCGTCGCGGATCTCCTCGAGCAGCCGTACGATCCTTTCGGCGTGTTCGTCGTTCATGATGCGAATGCCACGACGATGGCTTTGGCCCAGCCTCGCAAGACGCCTCCCCATGCAGAGTGGTTCGCTTGCACTGCGCACATCCGGCGCGCTCGCCACGATGCGCGTCGAAACTGCTTTACCGACTCATGAAATCCGTGATGGTTCGCCGCACCTCGGAAGGTCGCTCGAGGTAGGTGAAGTGCCCGCAGTCCTCGAGCACCACGAGTCGCGCCCCGGCGATCGCGTCGGCCAGGTTTCGCGCACACTGTAATGGAATGAGGTCGTCGGCGCCATGCATCACCAGCGTGGGCGCGCGGAACTCTCCGAGGCGGGACGTCAGGTCGTAGTCCGGCAACTGCCACGTCTGCGCGTAGAGCCGGCCTTCGATCGCACGCGCCTTGACGATATCCTGCGCGGTGAAGTGCGAACGCAGCCGCCCCACCAGCGCCTCGAGCTGATCGTGCCGGCGGAAGGTCGAAGCGAAGTGCGCGCGATAGTACTCGGCCTCCGGCTCGATGTCGCCGCTGAGGTATGCGGGCGTGGCGGCAATACGGCGCAGGGTCGCGAGAGTGTCCGCGTGTGCGCTGTTGCGATGCTCGCGGAAACCGACGAAGTCGGCATGCGAAGCCGGAGCGCTATTGAGCAACATGAGGTGCGACACGCGCTCCGGACGACGCGACGCGAACTCGAGCACGACGATACAACCCCACGAGTGTCCAAGCAGCGCAAGTCGATCAAGCCCAAGGTGCTGTCTCAGGCGATCGAGATCGTCGACTTCGGAGTCGATGTCGACATCCTCCGGCATGACTCCCTGCGAGGACTTGCCGCGCCCGCGCTGGTCGTAATAGATGAGCCGCAGATCGCTCGACAACTCGTCGAGCTCCGGCAGCAGGTAGTTGTGATTGAAATCAGGGCCGCCGTGGAGGGCCACCACCGGCGGTCCGTTGCCGATCTCGCGAACATAAAGGCGAGCGCCGGCGACGGCACAATAACCTTCGCGCGCGACGCGCGAAGCGTCGGATCGATCGATCGACGCGGTCATGCAGGTCAACGGCCCTGACTCACCTTGTGAATCGGCAACATACCACCAACCGACTCGCACCGGGCTTGCGTCGGTCGTGCAATCGACCCGCCGCTCAGTATGCCGAGCCGTCCTTGTGCAGGAAGGTCCACTGACCATCGACCATCAGCGCCTGCACATCGTCGTCGGGATAACGGCATTCGTCGCCCGGCGCACGGTCTCCGATCTCGAGCTAGACGACGTCCGCGGCGCTATCGTTGATCAGCCGGTGCGCATTGCCGGTGCCCGCCTTGAATCCTGCGCACATGCCCGGCGCAAGCTTCGTCATGCCCTGGTCGCTATGAAGCGTCGGATGGCCTTCAAGGATGTAGACGAACTCGTCCTGCCTGCTGTGAGCGTGGCGCAGCGCCGACGATCCACCCGGCGCGAGCGTTGTCAGATTCACACCGAAGTTGGTCAGTCCGAACAGATCGCCGAGCGTTCGTTTGCGCCGTGCCGCCATACGCGATGCGAAAGGCTCGGGATAGTTCGACTGCTTCGCCCGCGGCGGCGCCTCGCTAGCAACGATGGCGATCGGATAAGTGCGGCTGGTCATGCGATCCTCGCTCTGGAATTTGGTCCCGCGTAAACAACTATGAAGGTGATCGACGAAACGCGACTGTCGATAAACCGATTCCACCGACCACAGGTCAAGTGCCGCCAACGATAGATCGTGGGCACTATCGACCAGTCTGGCAACATCATGGGCCAAGCCTGCTCGCCCTCTGGCAAAGGCATTTCCCGTATAGCACGCTAGAGCGCTCCAATCGCGCTCAATGCACGTCTGACTTCGTCGATGCCTTCCGGCGACAACGGTTCCTGCGGCGGAAGCGGGGCGCCGACCGCGTAGCCCTGCAACTCAAGCGCACCCTTGATGCAGGCAGCGAGGTTGTACTTGGCGAAGGCCTGGTTGAGCTTCCACAGCGGACGTTGACACTCCATCGCCTTGGCCCACTCGCCGCGGCGGCAGAGCTCATAGAGCGCGACGCTTGGCCTGGCCGCGACACAAGCGGGGCCAGCCATCCAGCCGACGCCGCCGATCAGCATGACGCACGTGGGAATGTGAGACGACGCCGCGAACACCTTCATGCGCCCTTGCACGAGATTGATGATCGACAGCAGTCGACCGGTGTTGACCGAGGCATCCTTGATGTAGCCGATGTTGCGGACATGGCTGAGCCGTTCGATGACCGGCAGGCTCAGGTCCGAGCGCTGGAAATTCGGGTTGGTGTACAGCACGATCGGCAGCGCAACGGCGTCGGCGACCGCCTTGAAGTACGCGAACACGCCGTCATCGCGAATCGGGAAGTAGGCTTCGAGGATCGCGAGGATGCCGTTGCAGCCGAGGCGCTCGAACTCGCGCGCCTGGGCAACCGCGTCGGCCGTCGTCGTCGATGCGACACCCGCCACGACCGGCACCCTGCCGCTGGCCGCTTCGATCACCACTTCGACGAC